>JALRIL010000058.1 GCA_023255445.1 Limnohabitans sp.
CGCTCTTCTTTTTCGACCTGAACCAGCAGTTCCTGGCCTTCGCGGATCGCGTCCTGGATACGGGCATTGCTCGCAGACACGCCTTGCTGGAAATACTGCTTCGAGATTTCCTTGAAAGGCAGGAAGCCGTGGCGGTCCTCGCCGTAGTCGACGAAACAGGCTTCGAGCGAGGGCTCGACGCGAGTCACGACGGCCTTGTAGATGTTGCCTTTGCGCTGTTCGCGCCCTTCGATTTCGATTTCGTAGTCGAGCAGTTTTTGCCCGTCGACGATGGCCAGGCGGCGTTCTTCGGCCTGCGTGGCGTTGATCAGCATCCGTTTCATGATGCATTCCTTCTTTTTCTGGGCCGCTGCCATTCGTGCATGCACGAGCTGGCGGGCGGCGAACCGACCCTCAAGGGGTCACGGATGCCAGGGCGGCGCCAGAAACGAAGGGAATTGCCGGGGTGAACTGGGTCTTAGCCGAGCGCAGGCTCGGGCAAGGGGTTCAGGGCGCGTGGATGGGGCGAGGTCAGAGGCCTGGGTGTTTGCGTCCACTTCTGCAGGCTTCCTGCAGTGTCCAGGACGAGTTCGGTTCGGGCAGGCGCGAGCGCGTGCACGGGCTGAATCAGCCTCTGCAACCAGCTCATCATCTGGACGAACAGTACAACCATCTCGCTTTGATCCGTTCAGCAGCGCCAGGCCGTAGGGCATTCGGTCTGCTGAGTGTGGGTATTCCGTATTCAGTGTTTCATGGCGTCGGCCCATACACCAGGAGGACGGGCCACTGTCGGCGAGGGCCTTCAGTTTGCCTGTCGTGCCAGTGCTGGCATCGACCTTCTGGACTGGCTGGTGGGATGCTGGACTAAACTCCTGCTTCTTCAGGAATTCATTTCCATTCAAATCAACCACTTACAGCCAAAACCAGTGAAAGAGATTATAGGGGCCAAGACGGCTATTTCTGCGCCGGCCGTTAAATGGCTGGTGGTGGATGAAGAATCCCATGGCCAAAGGTTGGACAATTTCCTGATGCGCCACCTCAAGGGCGTGCCCAAAACCCATGTCTACCGCATCATTCGCAGTGGCGAAGTGCGCATCAACAAGGGCCGTTGCAGTGCCGACAGCCGCCTTGAGACGGGTGATGAGGTGCGGGTACCGCCGGTGCGCGTGTCGGACAAGGTGGCCGAAAAAGCCGCCCACCCGGCACCAGCCCGAGAATTCCCCGTGTTGCTGGAGGACGATCACCTGCTGGCCATCGACAAACCCGCAGGTGTGGCGGTGCACGGTGGCTCGGGAGTGAGTTTTGGCGTCATCGAGCAGCTACGACAGGCTCGGCCCCTGTCCAAATTGCTGGAGCTGGTGCACCGGCTCGACCGCGAGACCAGCGGCATCTTGCTGGTGGCCAAAAAACGCAGTGCCCTGAAACACCTGCAGGACCAGTTTCGCGAGCGTGAGACCGGGAAAACCTATCTGGCCTTGGTACAAGGCGAGTGGCCAGCCAAACTCAAAGTCATTGACCAGCCCCTGCACAAATATCTGTTACCTGACGGTGAGCGCCGGGTCAAGGTGACGCACAAGGACGACCCGGATGGCATGCGTTCCATCACCCTGATCAAGGTGGCGCAGCGTCTGCAGGGGGGGACTTTGCTGGAAGTGACCATTAAGACCGGGCGGACCCATCAGATACGGGTGCATCTGGCGAGCAACGGTCACCCGATTGCCGGAGACGACAAATACGGCGACTTTGAATGGAACAAGCAACTGCAAAAACACGGCCTCAAACGCATGTTCCTGCATGCTTGGCGTTTACAGTTCAACCACCCGGCAACGGGCGAGCGCGTGGCGCTGCAGGCCGAATTACCCCCAGAACTTCAAGAGTACGTTGACCATGTCCAGCCTCCGGCCGCGCCAGTTTGACCTGATTGCCTTCGATTGGGATGGCACCTTGTTTGACTCCACCGCCATCATCACCCGCTGTATCCAGCTGGCGGTGCAGGACGTCGGTGGAACGGTGCCCACACGCGAGCAGGCTTCCTACGTGATCGGTATGGCGCTGATGCCGGCGTTGGTCCATGCAGCGCCCGATGTGCCGCGGGAAAAACACGCCTTGCTGGGCGAGCGCTACCGTCACCATTACTTTGCGCACCAGCACGACATCAGTCTGTTTGAAGGGGTCTTGCCCATGCTGGCTGACCTCAAGACGCGTCATCACTGGCTCACCGTAGCCACGGGCAAAAGTCGAGTGGGTCTGGACGAGGCTTTGCATGCGGTGGAGTTGCGCGACGTGTTTGATGGCTCCCGAACGGCCGATGAAACCGCTGGCAAACCCAGCCCCTTGATGTTGCATGAACTGATGCGCGAATTTGGCGTCGAGCCCGAGCGCACGCTCATGATCGGGGACACCACACACGATCTGCAAATGGCCGTCAATGCCGGGTGTGCCAGCGTGGCGGTGAGCTACGGCGCACACGAGCCCGATGCATTTCACGCTTTGAAGCCCTTGTGGATTGCGCACTCGGTACGTGAGTTGCATGACTGGTTGCTGGCCAACGCCTGAGGAGTTGAAGATGAGTGAGCGTATTGCGCTGTGCAACAGCCGTGATCTGCAAGACAGCGGCTTGGCGGTTCCTTTCGATGTGATCTACGGCGGACAGACTTGCCGTGCTTTTGCCATCCGGTTTGAGGGCAAGGTGCATGCTTACCTGAACCGCTGCAGCCACGTGGCCATGGAAATGGACTACCAACCCAACCGATTTTTTGATGACTCCGGCCGTTGGTTGATGTGTGCTACCCATGGTGCCATGTACACACCCGATACAGGTGCCTGTGCCGGTGGCCCTTGCCGCGGTGGACTGGTCAAGATAGACCTGAGCGAAGACGGGCAAGTGGTCTACTGGCATACTGCCTACAACCTCAAGCCTTTTGAATTTTGAGCACTCCGATGCAAGAGCAAGACAGCACACGCCCCGAATCGCACCCAAGCCCAGCAGCTCCTGAAGCGCCCTGGGAACGTCAGGCCCTCAATACGCTGTTGACCGCGCTGCTCAAGGAGCAACGCGCCGCACGCCGCTGGAAGCTGTTTGTGCGCCTGATGTGGCTGGTGCTCGCAGTCGTGCTGGTCTGGAGTCTGGTGAGTTACAACACCCCCTCGGTCAGTCCCTCCATGCCCCACACGGCCATGGTGTCGATCAAGGGCGAGATTGGCGATGGTACCGACGCCAGTGCCGAAAACATCATGGCAGCCATGCGCAGTGCGCTCGACGACGAGGGTTCGCGCGCGCTGGTGCTGGTGATCAATTCCCCAGGCGGTTCGCCTGTGCAGGCTGGCTTGATGTATGACGAAATTCGCCGCCTTCGCAAGCTGCATGGCAAACCCATTTATGCAGTGGTGGAAGAGTCTTGTGCTTCGGCGGCCTATTACTTGGCTTCGGCTGCAGACAGAATTTATGTAGACAAAGCCAGCATTGTGGGCAGCATTGGCGTGCTCATGGATGGTTTTGGCTTCACGGGCCTGATGGACAAACTGGGCGTGGAGCGCCGATTGATGACGGCGGGCGATAACAAGGGCTTTCTGGACCCGTTCAGCCCACAGACGGCCAAACAGCGTGAGCACGCCCAAACCATGCTCAATGCCATTCACAGCCAGTTCATCACGGCGGTGCGTCAAGGTCGGGGCGAACGTCTGAAGGAAACTCCAGACATGTTCAGCGGCCTGTTCTGGACCGGCGAGCAGGCTGTTGAAATGGGCCTGGCCGATGGCATGAGCAGTCTTGACGGCGTGGCCCGTGATGTCGTCGATGCGCCCGAGGTGATCGACTACACGCGCTACGAAAATATGGCTGAGCGTCTGGCCAAGCGTTTTGGCGCGGCTGTGGGTGAGGGGGCTGTCCACGCCCTGCAGTGGCGCATGCCGCTGCGTTGACGATCAAGGTCCAACTTCTCAGGCTAAATGCCCAGCGCGTAAACGGCCGGTGTGTCGCCCGAGGGACCACCTTGCGCTTTTTTCCACGCAGTCACGCTACGGCTTTGCACGCTGGCACTGGCCAAGGTCAGGCCGCTGGCAACCGCCAGGCGGGTGTTGGGTTGCAGCGCTTGCAGCGCGGCGCTGAACATGGCGGGATTGCGGTAGGGCGTTTCGATCCAGATCTGGGTCTGGCCGGTTTTGAGTGCCAGGCTCTCCAGTTGTTTCAGACGTGTGGCGCGTTCGATGCTGTCTTGCGGCAGATAGCCGACAAAGGCAAAGTTTTGGCCGTTCAGGCCACTGGCAGCCAGGGTCAGTAGCAGCGAAACGGGGCCGACCAGGGGCAAAACCTGTAAGCCCAGATCGTGCGCGGCACGCACGACGGAGCTGCCGGGGTCGGCTACGGCGGGCATGCCGGCTTCACTGACCAGGGCTACATCGTGGCCTTGAAGGGCGGCTTGCAGCAAGGGCTTGGCATCAAACCCCCCAGCCTGGTGGTCGCCCTTTTTATGTACCACTCGCGGCAGTTCGGTCAGGGTCTGTTGCTGCAGCGGCACAGCCAACGTTTGATGTTCGCCTACGCGTTTGAGAAAAGCGCGGGTGGATTTGGCGTTCTCGGTGATCCAGTGGGTGGTTTGCGCAGCCGCACGCAGCGTGGCCAGGGGGAGCACGTCCTCAATGGGGGCCTGGCTGGCGCAGCCAAAATCCAGCGGCGTGGGCACGAGCAGCAAGCGGCCTTGGGCAGAAGTATTCACAGCAGCTTGACTCCTGCAGCGCGCAGCATGCGAGCCGTACGGATCAGGGGCAGACCGACGAGGGCAGTCGGGTCGTCGTTGTCGATGGCGTCGAGCAAGGCGATGCCAAGCCCTTCACTTTTGGCGCTGCCGGCACAGTCATAGGGCTGCTCGGCATGCAGGTAGTTTTCAATTTCTGTGTCACTCAAATCGCGAAATTTCACCCGCACTTCGGCCAGATCGACCTGTTCAAAACCGTTGGCCTGGCAGACCACAGCCAGTGCGGTTTGGAACACCACTGTTTTCCCGCGCATCTGGCGCAATTGCGTCACGGCTCGTTCGTGAGTGCCGGGTTTGCCCAGGGGTTGACCCTGCAGGTCGGCCACCTGGTCGGAGCCGATGACCACCGCTTCGGGAAATTGTTTTGCCACAGCACGGGCTTTGGCCAGTGCCAGTCGCAGGGCCAATGTCCGGGGGGCCTCGTTGGGCAACGGGGTTTCGTCGACGTGCGGGGCGGCCACTTCAAAGGGCAGGTTCAGGCGCGAGAGCAGTTCGCGCCGATAGCGTGAGGTAGAGCCCAGCACCACTGAGCGTGCGGGTTGAGCGGGGATGGAAGTCATGGGCGTGATTCTCTTACACTGCCGGGCATGGACACAAAATTTGATGCATCTCACCTCGATGTGCGTGCTTTTGCACGCGCGCAAGGGCTGGCCCAAGGCGAGGCTGCGCTGCAGGACTGGATCCGGTTGCGCGAGGAGTCGGCGCAAGCCAGTAGAAATTCATTGCAGGTTCGCTGGCAGCTGCAAGGACGTTTGCAAGCCCGCACGGGCTCGGACGATGAGGTCTGGGTGCATGTGCAAGCACATGCCGAAGTGGAGATGACCTGTCAGCGGTGCATGACCCCTGTGGTCTTGCCCTTGCAAGTGGATCGGGATATTTTGTTTGTGGCTGATGAGGCCACGGCTGCCGAGCTCGACGACGCCCTGGACGATGATGTGCTCGTGCTGTCCAAGGACTTTGATGCCTTGGCGCTGATTGAAGACGAGTTGATCATGGCGCTGCCCCTGGTGCCGCGTCATGAGGTCTGCCCCGAGGGCTTGCCCATCCAAAGTGTGGGCGAAGAGGACCTGCCTGAGCCCGTTCATCCTTTTGCGGCGCTGGCCGCCCTCAAGGACAGCAAGCCCAGGAAGTGACGGCGCCCCCGACTTGGGCTATAATCATGTGCTTTGCTTGGCTGAAGGCTGAGCAACCTGTGTTCAACCAGAAGCTGCGCCAGCTATCTACCGCGCGGCGTTCAAGCTTTCAAGGAGCCATCATGGCTGTTCAGCAAAACAAAAAATCGCCTTCCAAGCGCGGCATGCACCGCTCGCACAACGCTCTGGGCGTGCCGGGCATCGCTGTCGAGCCCACCACGGGTGAAGTGCACCTGCGTCACCACATCAGCCCCAACGGTTTCTACCGTGGTCGCAAGGTTCTGAAGACCAAAAACGAAGCTTGATGGGTTAAGCCCACTTGCCTGACCAAGGCCCGAGCTACTGGACACGGTGGCATCGGGCTTTGTTTTTTTGTGCGATGAATTCTTTGTGCTGACATCATGACTGCCCACTCACCCATTACCTTGTCTGTCGATTGCATGGGGGGTGATCACGGCCCGCGTGTGACTTTGGTGGCTTGTCAACGCTTTTTGGCCAAACATCCCGATGCCCGTTTGCTGCTGGTGGGCAAGAGCGAGGCCTTGAGCGCATGGACTGATCCTCGTGCCACAGTGGTGCCTGCCACCGAAGTGGTGGAGATGGATGACCCGGTCGAAGTGGCGCTGCGCAAGAAAAAAGACTCGTCCATGCGTGTGGCCATTGAACAGGTCAAGACAGGGGTGGCCCATGCGGCTGTTTCAGCGGGTAATACGGGCGCCTTGATGGCGGTGGCTCGTTACCTGCTCAAGACCCTGGAGGGCATTGATCGGCCCGCCATTGCGACTCAAATGCCCAATGCCAAGGGGGGTGGGACGACGGTGCTGGATCTGGGTGCCAATGTCGACTGCTCGGCAGAACACTTGCTGCAATTTGCAGTCATGGGCTCGGCCTTGGTGTCAGCGCTTCAAGACAAGGATCAGCCTTCGGTGGGACTGCTCAATATTGGCGAAGAGGTCATCAAAGGCAGCGAAGTCATCAAAAAAGCGGGTGAACTGTTGCGATCTGCGGGTAACGCTGGTGATTTGAATTTTTTCGGTAACGTTGAAGGTAACGATATTTTCAAGGGGACGACCGACATCGTGGTGTGCGATGGCTTCGTGGGTAACGTAGCCCTCAAAGCCAGCGAGGGTCTGGCGACCATGGTGAGTGCTTTTCTGAAAGAGTCTTTTACTCGCAATATCTTTACGAAAATAGTTGCCATCTTGGCGCTTCCGGTGCTATCTGCATTTAAAAAGAAAGTTGATCATCGTCGCTACAACGGCGCGGCCTTGTTGGGTTTACGTGGCCTGGTGTTCAAGAGCCACGGTTCGGCTGACGAAATTGCTTTTGAACAAGCCTTGGCGCGGGCGTATGATGCGGCGCGTAACCAATTGCTGGAGCGGGTGCGTTCGCGCATTGCCCATGCCGCCCCCCTGCTCAACGCAGGGCAGGTCGGCTCGACCGGTACATCCCTATGAATATTTACACACGCATTGCCGGCACCGGCAGTTTTTTGCCCCCCCGGAGATTGACCAACGCCGATCTGGCTGCCGAGCTGGCGAGCCAGGGTGTCGAAACCTCCGATGCATGGATTGTGGAACGCACAGGCATCCGTGCCCGCCACTTTGCCGACGCAGGTGTGGGCAGCAGTGATCTGGGCACCGAGGCCGCGCGACGCGCTTTGGAAATGGCAGGTGTGTCAGCCGATGAGCTGGATTTGATCATTGTGGCGACCTCCACGCCCGACATGGTGTTTCCGTCGGTGGCGACCATGGTGCAAAACAAATTGGGTGCAGCTGGCTGCCCCGCTTTTGATGTGCAAGCAGTGTGCAGTGGCTTCATTTATGCCGTGACCGTGGCTGACGCCATGATTCGTGCCGGTTCGGCCAGCAAAGCGTTGGTCATTGGTGCAGAAGTATTCAGTCGGATTCTGGACTTCAAAGACCGCACCACCTGTGTGTTGTTTGGTGATGGCGCTGGCGCCGTGGTGCTCGAGGCCAGCGAGCAGCCGGGAATATTGGCGTCGGACATTCATGCCGACGGCAAGCACCGCGACATCTTGTCCGTTCCGGGCCATGTGTCTGGCGGCAATGTGCTGGGCGACCCGGTGCTCAAGATGGACGGACAGGCCGTGTTCAAGCTTGCTGTGGGCGTGCTTGAGGAGACCGCCCGCGCCAGCCTGACCAAAGCGGCCTTGCAAGACAGCGACATAGATTGGCTGATCCCTCACCAAGCCAACATCCGCATCATGCAAAGTACTGCCAAAAAGCTCAAGATGCCTTTGGAAAAAGTGGTGGTCACTGTGGACCAGCACGGCAACACCTCGGCAGCCTCCATTCCGCTGGCGCTCGATGTTGCTGTGCGCGATGGGCGCATTCAGCGTGGCCAGAACCTCATGCTTGAAGGCGTCGGTGGTGGCTTTACCTGGGGCTCTGTCCTGGTGAAGTTCTGATTTCCTGTTTGTTTTCTTCTCGTGACAACATGACGACATTCGCTTTTGTATTTCCTGGCCAGGGCTCGCAATCGGTGGGCATGCTGGATGCCTGGGGTGACCACCCCGCCGTACTCGAAACCTTGAAAGAAGCCTCTGACGCCCTCGGTGAGGATGTGGCCAAGCTGATTCAGGACGGTCCCAAAGAAGCCCTGGCATTGACCACCAATACCCAGCCCGTCATGCTGGTGGCTGGCGTGGCCGCTTACCGCGCCTGGTTGGCAGAGGGGGGTGCCAAGCCTGCCGTGCTGGCGGGTCACTCACTTGGCGAATACAGTGCTTTGGTGGCTTCGGGCGTGTTGACTTTGCAGCAGGCTGCGCCGCTGGTGCGTCTGCGCGCCGCTGCCATGCAGGAAGCCGTGCCTGTAGGCGTGGGCGCCATGGCGGCTGTTTTGGGACTGGCCTCTGACAAGGTCATGCAAGGCTGCCAGGAAGCGCAAGCCAGCTTTGGTGCGGGCAGCGCGGAAGTGGTCGAGGCCGTGAACTTTAACGATGCGGCGCAGACCGTGATCGCTGGCACCAAAGCCGGCGTGGACAAGGCCTGCGAAGTGCTCAAGGTCATGGGCGCCAAGCGTGCCCTGTTGCTGCCGGTATCGGCGCCCTTTCACTCCAGCCTGATGAAGCCCGCTGCAGAAAAGTTGCGCGAAAAACTCTCGACACTGGCGTTGGCCGCGCCGCAGATTCCGGTGGTCAACAACATTGATGTGGCTGTGGAAACCGACGTCGACCGCATACGTGATGCCCTTTACCGTCAGGCTTTTGGTCCAGTGCGATGGGTGGAATGTGTGCAGGCCATCAAGGCGCGTGGTGTTTCTACCTTGGTCGAATGTGGCCCAGGTAAAGTGCTGGCTGGCATGACCAAGCGCATTGATGCTGAATTGACCGGGCTGGCGCTGTTTGATCCCGCCACTCTGGCTGAAGTCAAAGGAGCCCTCGCATGAGCGACAAACAAGTAGCCTTGGTCACAGGTGCATCACGCGGCATTGGTGCAGCCATTGCCTTGCAACTGGCGCAAAACGGTTTCATCGTGATTGGAACAGCCACGTCGGATGACGGCGCGGCCAAGATCAGCCAGGCCCTGTCGGCCTATGCGGGCTGCCGTGGCGCCAACCTGAATGTGACAGATGCCAATGCGGGGGAAGCCTTGATTGATGCCATCGTCAAGGAACACGGCGGCTTGCAGGTGTTGGTCAACAACGCAGGCATCACCCGCGACACGCTGGCCATGCGCATGAAGGATGACGACTGGGATGCGGTGGCCGACACCAATTTGCGTGCCGTGTTCCGCATGAGCCGCGCCGTGATTCGTCCCATGATGAAGCAGCGCTATGGTCGCATCATCAGCATCACCAGTGTGGTGGGTGCATCGGGTAACCCGGGGCAGGCCAACTACGCGGCCGCCAAAGCCGGTGTGGCGGGCATGACCCGTGCGCTGGCGCGCGAGCTGGGTAGCCGTGGCATTACCGTCAACTGCGTGGCACCGGGCTTCATTGAGACCGACATGACGGCCGCCTTGCCTGAAGAGCAGCAAAAAGCCCTGCTCGGCCAGATCCCGCTGGGGCATCTGGGCAAGCCTCAAGACATTGCCAATGCGGTGGCTTATCTGGCCAGCGCGCAAGCCGGTTATGTGACCGGGCAAGAGCTGCATGTGAACGGCGGGATGTTCATGGCCTGATCGGGCGCATGAAAACTCGACCCAACATGCAGGTAAAATGACATTTTTTTACAACCCTTAGAGGGAACCCATGAGCGATATCGAAGCACGTGTCAAAAAAATCATTGCTGAACAACTCGGCGTTGAAGAGTCCCAAGTGACCAACGAAAAAGCCTTCGTGGCCGATCTTGGCGCTGACTCTCTGGACACGGTGGAACTGGTGATGGCACTCGAAGACGAGTTCGGCATCGAGATTCCTGACGAAGACGCAGAAAAAATCACAACGGTGCAAGCTGCGATCGACTACGCCAACAGCAAGAAGGCCTGATCGACGATGACCCGGCGCCGCGTTGTTGTCACGGGTTTGGGATGTATCAGCCCCGTGGGCAACACGGTGGCTGATGCATGGTCCAACCTGCTTGCCGGTCAATCCGGCATTGGTCTGATCACCAAGTTTGATGCTTCAGCCCTGGCGTGCAAGATCGCCGGTGAAGTCAAAGGTTTTGATCTCGAGTCCTACATCAGTGCCAAAGAGGCACGGACGATGGACTCCTTCATCCATTACGGTATTGCCGCGGCTGCACAGGCCGTGCATGACGCCGGTCTGGCCACGGGCGAGGCTCTGGGTGAAGATGAAGCGACCCGCATCGGTGTCGTTATCGGTTCAGGCATCGGTGGCCTGCCGATGATCGAAGAGACCCACACCGAATACACCAACCGTGGCCCGCGCCGCATTTCCCCCTTCTTCGTGCCGGCCTCGATCATCAACATGATCTC
>JALRIL010000106.1 GCA_023255445.1 Limnohabitans sp.
CATCTCGGGGGTATCGTCCAGCGTTTCTTCGGCCACCTCTTCGCGCAGGCTTTCGGCCACCGCGCGACGGATCAACTCCACCGCCTTGGGCAAATCGAAAGGTGTGGGCAGGTACTCGAAGGCGCCGCCCTGAAAGGCCGATACCGCGCTGTCCAGATCGGAAAACGCGGTCATGATGATCACGGGCAAGCCCGGCAGGCGTTTCTTGATTTCTCCGAGCAAATCCAGGCCTGAGCCAGCCGGCATGCGAATGTCGCTGACCAGCACCTGCGGGCCTTCATGGTCAACGGCTTCATCCAAGGCCTTGAGCACTTCGCGTGGCGTGGTGAAACTGCGGGTAGGCATGCCCTCGCGCAACAAGGCCTTCTCCAGCACAAAGCGGATGGATTGGTCATCGTCAACGATCCAGATCGGTTTCATGGGCACACTTTCAACGTCTCAACTATGAATGCTCAAGGCAAGGGAATCAGGATCTTGAAATCCGTGCGTCCCGGCACACTCTCGCATTCGATCAGGCCATGATGCTGTTGCACAAACGTCTGTGCCAGCGTCAGTCCCAGTCCGGACCCCCCATCCCTGCCGGAGACGAGTGGAAAGAAGATCCGGTCCTTGATGGCCTCAGGAATGCCCGGGCCGTTGTCCATCACATGCAATTCCAGTGCCAACCTGTAGCGCTGCTTGCCAAAAGTGACTTGACGCAAAATGCGCGTGCGCAAAATGATCTCACCGGTGCCTTCGGTGATGCGTTCTTGCAAAGCTTGCGCAGCGTTGTGCGCAATGTTGAGTACAGCCTGAATCAGTTGTTCGCGGTCCCCCCGGAACTCGGGAATCGAGGTGTCATAGTCGCGTTTGACCTTGAGCCCCCTCGGGAACTCGGCCAGGATCAATGAACGCACCCTTTCACACACTTCATGGATGTTCACATCCGTGACCACATGCGGCTTGCGATGTGGTGCCAGCAAGCGGTCGACCAAGGTCTGCAAGCGGTCAGCCTCGTGGATGATGACGCGCGTGTACTCCTTGAGCTCACGGCTCTCCAGGTCCATTTCCAGCAACTGCGCCGCCCCGCGAATGCCACCCAAAGGGTTCTTGATTTCATGGGCCAGATTGCGGATCAACTCCTTGTTGGCCTGCGTCTGCTCGAGCAAACGCTCTTCTTTTTCCTGGCGGGTTTGCTGCTCGACCGGCAGCAACTCCACTATCACTTCATCCGCCTGGTCTGAGGGCGCCACAATCACATGCACCGGTAATGCATCATGATGGTGCGGGCGCCGCAACAAGGCCTCATAACGCAGCGCCGCAAACTCATGCGCTTGGGCACCATCAAGGGCATTGACCAAAGGCTGCGCGTCCACAAATTGATCAGCCAGCTTCAAGCCACGCAGAGTGCGACGCGACTGCCCGGTCACATCTTCCAGCGCCGCATTGACGAAGCGAATGTTTCCATCCACCGCCAGCACAGCAATGGGGGTGGCCAGCAAGTCCAGGGCAGCAAATCGTTCAGCCATCACACCTCCACAGCTGAAAAAAAAGGACGGCCGAAGCCGTCCTTGAGGGAAGCACTTTCGCGCTGTGCAATCACAGCGAGTAGTACATGTCGTATTCGACAGGTGACACTTCCACACGGCTGCGGGTCACTTCCTGCATCTTCAGTTCGATGTAGGCGTCGATCCACGAGTCGGTGAACACGCCGCCCTTGGTCAGGAAAGCGCGGTCCTTGTCGAGGGCTTCGAGGGCCTGGTCCAGGCTCGAACACACGGTCGGCACCAGCTTGTCCTCTTCCGGAGGCAGATGGTAGAGGTCCTTGGTGGCAGCTTCGCCGGGGTGGATCTTGTTTTCCACGCCATCCAGACCCGCCATCAGCAACGCAGCAAAGCCCAGGTAGGGGTTGCACAGCGGATCGGGGAAACGGGCTTCCACGCGACGGGCCTTGTCGGAGGCCACGTTCGGAATACGAATCGAGGCCGAACGGTTCTTGGCCGAGTAAGCCAGCTTGACCGGAGCTTCGAAGTGAGGAACCAAACGCTTGTAGCTGTTGGTGCCGGGGTTGGTGATGGCGTTCAGGGCACGGGCGTGCTTGATGATGCCGCCGATGTAGTACAAGGCGAACTCTGACAGACCTGCGTAGCCGTTGCCAGCAAACAGGTTCTTACCATCTTTCCACACGGACTGGTGCACGTGCATGCCGGAACCGTTGTCACCGGCGTAGGGCTTGGGCATGAACGTGGCAGTCTTGCCGTAAGCGTTGGCCACGTTGTGGATCACGTACTTTTGCATCAGCGTCCAGTCAGCGCGCTCAACCAGCGTGCTGAATTTGGTGCCGATTTCGCACTGGCCAGCGCCAGCGACTTCGTGGTGGTGCACTTCAACCGGGATGCCGATCGACTCGAGGATCAAGGACATCTCGCTACGCATGTCTTGCGTGCTGTCGACCGGGGGCACGGGGAAGTAGCCGCCCTTGACGCGGTTGCGGTGACCGCTGTTGCCGCCTTCCACTTTGGTGCCACTGTTCCAGGGCGCCTCAGCTTCGTCGATGGCGTAGAAAGTGTTGTTCGGCTCGGTGCTCCAACGCACGTCGTCAAACAGGAAAAATTCGGGTTCAGGACCGAAGAAGGCGGTGTCGCCCAGGCCGGCCTGCTTAAGGTAGGCCTCTGCACGCTTAGCAATGGAACGGGGATCGCGCTCGTAGGCCTTGCCGTCGGTGGGCTCGATCACGTCGCAGATCAAGACCAAAGTGACTTCTTCGAAGAAAGGATCCACGAAAGCACTGTTGGCATCAGGAATCAAGAGCATGTCGGAGGCTTCGATGCCTTTCCAGCCTGCAATCGAAGAACCGTCAAATGCCTGGCCGTCCTCGAATTTGCTTTCGTCGAACTGCGACACGGGCACAGTAATGTGTTGCCATTTGCCACGGGTATCGGTGAAACGGAAATCAACGAATTTGACTTCGTTGTCCTTCACCATCTTCATCACGTCTGCGACGGTCTTGGCCATCAGATTCTCCTGGTTAGATAGGTGTTGAAAAACAGGTATTCGGTCATTGCAGGTTTTGTGCCAGCCCAAAGGATGACGCCCGCTGGACTGTTCAACCCTCCATTGTGCCCTTGTGGCGCGCCATTCCCGCCCCTTGGGCACATTTTTTCAAACCACCTAATGGCACCATTTTAAAGCGCAAATGCATTATTTTGGTGCATTGACACTTATCGCACCAATTCGGGGCCTAGCGGAATCTTCATCGCGGTCAAGGACCCTATCAGATCGGCGTAGGCGGCTCGCACGCGATCAGGTGCCCCCTTGACACCCAACTCGATGTGCTTGCCCCACTGCGGATGGTCCACACTGGGCAGGCTAAAGACCTTGATATCCGAATGCTCGGCCTCGATACGCTGCATCAAAGGGATCAGGACAGATTCCATAGCCCCCAGCACAATGACCGACTGCTCTGTCAACGGGTTGCGCTCAAACACATCAGCAAAGCGGTTGTCCAGCACCGATTCGATCATGGGCCAGGCCATGACCGGAAAGCCAGGCACAAAATACACCCCGGCATGAGGATGCGCTGGCGCCTTCGAGATCGTGGCGCACGCAAAGCCCGGAATCTTGTTGTAGGGGTTGGCGATCACATCGGCACCCTGGGGAAACACGCCCATTTCCAGGCGGCGCAGGTTTTCCGGGCTGTCCAGATCCAGTGCCACACCCTGCTCTGCGGCCACATCGCGCATGCGCTCGGTGATCCAGATGCGTGCTTGCGGATGCAAGGCCAAAGGCACGCCCCAAGCCTGCGCTGCACACTGACGCGTGTGATCATCCGGGGTGGCACCGATACCTCCGCAGGAAAACACCAGATGCCCACTGGCCAAGGCCCGGGTCAACACTGCCGTGATGCGCTGCGGATCGTCACCCACATATTCAGCCCAGGCCAGACTCAAGCCGCGCGCCGCCAGAATCTGGATGACCTGGTTCAGGTGTTTGTCTTCGCGTTTGCCGGAGAGAATTTCGTCACCAATGATGATCAGACCGATCGAAAGTGTTGGTGTGGACATACGGTCAAGAATCTCAGGACAAATCGCCATGCGCTGGACGATGGGACTGCGCATCAGGCGCTTTTGAGTCGTCCATGCTCAGTCGCTTGGGCGCGGGTGGTTCAAGGGCTTCTTCACGCAAAACCGAGGCATCAACAACGTCGGCGTTCACTTCAGGCTCAGGCAGCTTCAGTTGACGCAGCTGTGCCAATGCGTGCAACAGAAAGTGGGCGTACCACAGCGACGAAAACACAAACACCAAGGTGTAGATCCAGATGGCGACCGGCACCAGAATGACAAAGGCCGCGGCAAACAAAGCCCCGGACGCCCACACCACTCCTGGAGCAGCGCCCATCATGCCCGACACGATGCCCATGCCCAGCAAGCTCAAGCGGTGTTGCGCAAGCAGGGCTTGGCGCTCGGTGGTATCGGCCACATCGGCCAGCACATCAAAAGCCATGACCCGATAGGTCAACCAGCCCCAAATCAAGGCCGGTAAAACCAGCGCCAAGGGCGGTACCAGCCACAAAGGCAACGTCAGCAACAACGCGCCCAATGCCAGCACTAAGGACAACAGGCTCCACAACAGACTTTGCAACAGGCTCGCGCCTCGCTTGTGCTCGAGCAACGGGAAACGACGCTCTGCCACCATGCGGGTCAGGCTCGGGGACATGAAAGCCGATACCGAAAACAGTGACACCACCACCACCAAAGGCGTAACAGCCAGAATCACCAGCAAAGGCGCCACCACGGTTTTCAGGTCAGGTACGCCGAGCTGCTCCATCCAGCTCCACAGCGAAGCGAGCAGGCTGAATTGCTCCAGAAACTGGCGCACGCCCGAAACCGCATCATCCCAATAAAGGTAGCCCAACCCCCAGGACAGCGCGACCATCAACACCAGCGGCAAAAAAGAAAGTGCAATGACACGCGGCATCAGGCAATAGAGCCCGGCACGCATGAAGGCATCAAGAATCGATCTCATGTTCCGAGCTTAGCACCCTCGACGCGCAAAGACGAGTCAGGCTCGCCCTAACAAGCGCAGCACACCCTGCTTTTGCTGGGACCAAAATCCATGGCCGTAGTTGCGCCCTTGTTCCACCTGATCGCGCACCCCTGTGGGGTCAAAGCGCATTTGAAAATCGGCGGTTCGAAACACCAAGTCCCACACCGGCAGCAAGACGCCAAAATTACAACCACCCAAGACCACACGACCGTGCTCAAAGGACTCGTGTCCATCGCCGATGCTGTGGTGACGGCGATGAAAGCGCGGGCTTACCCACAACCGCTCCAGCAAGGGACCAAAGCTCAAACGGAGGTTCGCGTGCTGGAAGTTTTCACTCAAACGACCAAAGGCCGTCAAGGCAACGAATTGACCCGGCCCCACGCCAATGAGCACGGCCACGGCCGAGAGGATCAAGGCCACCAGGATACTGTCGAGCAAGTGATTGCGATTGTCTGTCCACATCGACATTTGCCGCTGCGAATGGTGCAAGGCGTGCAGCTTCCACCACCACTCAAATTGGTGTTGTCCACGGTGGATGAGGTAGTTCACAAAATCGAAGACCACCAGGTAAATGAGAAAACTCACCACCGCCTGATCGGTGACGCCAGGCCAGACCTGGTCGAGGTGAAAGGTGGGCATTCCGTGGCCACGCAAATAGGCAATGCCCTGCTCGAGCCAATTGCCAAAGGTGAAATACATCAACAGATTGAACAGGCCCAGCTTGTGGACCAAGGTGTAGATGACGTCGACCCGGATGGCCTGTCTGTCAGTCACGCGCTCCACTGGACGCCAGCGTTGCAAAGGCGCAATCAGCGCCAGCATGATCAAGACCTCAAGCACACCCACCATGAACATGCCGGTGCCGGCATAGGCTACTTCAAGCACATTGCCAAAACCGAGCGCAAAGGCCACCGGCTGCACCACGGCTTCAAACACACGGTCTTGAATCACCGCCCAGAAATCAAGCAAAGCATCCATCATCTTGATACACGGCTCTGAAAATGCCCATCCTTCCACACGTGGCTTTGAATCCAGTATCGATAAACCGGATGGTCACGCAAGGGCGCAAAGCACAAGCCTTTGGCCTGCAGACCTACTATCAATGGCTCCAGCACGGCCGGCGCCCAAGGATCCTGGCGAGACCAGATGCCTAAGTGCGCCATCAAAATATCACCCGGTCGAATCCGCCGCAAGGCTTGCTGCAACAGTTGGGGGTTGGGGTAGCGCTCGCTGGGCAACTCGTCGCCCAGAAACCCCGCATCAGCCCAACCCACATGCGCATAGCCACAGGCCCTTGCAGCCTGGATCAGGGCTGGTGAGTGTTTGCCCCCAGGCGCACGAAAAAGGGGCAAAGGCGCCTGCCCGGTGATGGCCTGCAACCTCGCACTCGACCGATCAAGTTCCTGGCAATAGCGCTGTGCATCCCAAAGCTGGACCTGCCCAGCTTGATCCCCCCCCGAAGGACGCATTCGAAACCGCATTGAGGCAGTGTTGTTGTGCACATCCCCCTGCCAATACGCATGGCCCCAGGTATGAGAGGCAAAGCTGTGACCCTCAAGCGCACGGGCTTTCCACCATGGTGCCCAATGTGCGCCCAGGGTTCCATCCCCCTCTTGGGTTTTTTCCTGAGCTGCAAAAAATGTGACGGGAACCTGGTGCCGCATCAGAACCTGAGCCACCAGCGGTGCAACACCCATATGACCCGTGTCGAAGGTCAAATAAACAGGCTGTTCACAGGCGGGCGTTTGAGCCTGCAGGCCAGACGCTGCGCCAACATACGCAAAGGTCAGCAGAATCTGAAGCCAGCGCATGGGCGTCCGTTCACAGTCGGCCGGCGTGGTCCAGCGTCCACACCCCGTGCGGCGACTTGCCCACATTGATTTGACGAAGCACTTTGCGCGAGGCGATGTCAATCACCGTCAATTTTTTTGACCAGCGAGAGGCTAGCAATATCAGCTTGCCATCAGAGGACACATCCATGCAGTCCGGCCCCGAGGGCCCTGGCAACTGGCTGACAATCTCCATGCTTTGGTAATCGATCATGCTGATGGTGTTGGCCACTCGATTGCTGACAAACACGTGCTTGCGATCACCCTTGGCCCGAAACGCATGAGCACCCAAGCCCGTGCGCAGTTTTTTGATGAATTTCGGCTGGCCAGCACTCACGTCATATACCTCCACACCATCTCCACCCGTCAGTCCCACCAGCAAATAGCGGTCATCGGGGGTGCCAAACACATCTGCAGGCATGGCACCGGTTTTGACGCGAGAGCGCAAAGTCTGCGTTTGCAAATCGATCGTGACCAGTTCGTCCGAGTCCTGCATGGTGGCCCAAACGGTGGTGCTCTTGGTATCGATCCACACATGGCTGGGCGTTTTGCCTGTCGCAATGCGTTTGACCAGTTGCAGGTTTTGCCCATCCCAGCGGTAAATATCCACGTGATTTAGCCGGTTTGCAGCCGTCACAAACCACTTCATATCGGGAGAAAAACGCAATTGGTACGGGTCCAGAATGTCATACACCGTACGCTGCACAGTGGCTGTTCGGGGGTCAATAAAAGTCAATGAATCGCCAAAGGCATTGGCCACAATCACCGACTTTTCGTCAGGCGTCATGTACAAATGGTGCGGCTCTTTGCCGGTGGGGATGCGTTTAACTTCGGTCCAGGTCAGGGGGTCAATCACACTGACATTTCCATCAAGGGAGTTCAACACAAACACCGGCGTGGTCGGGTTGGCCCATGCGACACTGACGCACAAAGCACTGCCCACGGCCACGAGCCACCAGAATCGATGCAAAAATGAATACAAGTTCAGACTTTCCAGAAAGCGGGGGCAAGTGTACCCGCTGAAAACTTAAAACTTCCTGATGAAGATCACAAGTCCACAACACCTGTCCGTCCTTGGCCTTGAGCTGGAAGTTTTTCCCGTCCCCGGACCGTCGAATGAAGCTCCCGTGGTGTTTTTGCACGAAGGCTTGGGCAGTGTGGCGATGTGGCGCAACTGGCCCGCCACACTTTGCAAGCAACTGGGCCGCCCCGGTCTGATCTATTCACGCCAGGGCTATGGCCAGTCGGCTGACCGACCGGATGTACGCGGTAGCCAACGCCTGCAACCCGACTATATGCACCACGAAGCCTTGCAGGTCTTGCCCGAACTGCTGCGCCTGCTCGGTATTGAACGCCCCGTGCTGCTGGGTCATTCTGATGGTGGCACCATCGCTTTGCTGCATGCCAGCCAGCTCCCCGTTGAAGCCTGTATCGTCATGGCCCCACACGTGATGGTGGAGGACATCTCCATCCGGGCCATTGAAGCCGCTCGCGAGGCTTACCTGAACGGCTCCCTTCGCAAGCGCCTTGCGACCTACCACGCGCATGTAGACACTGCTTTTTGGCAGTGGAACGACGTTTGGCTGTCCCCTGCTTTTCGAAACTACGACATCCGACAGGAGGTAGCGCGCATTCACGCTCCTGTGCTCGCGATACAGGGCGAGGATGACCCTTATGGCACGCTGGCTCAGATTGAAGAGATTGCCCAAGCCGTTGCCCACGCGCAGCTGCTCAAGCTGCCCGCTTGCGGTCATTCGCCGCACCGCGATCAGGGCAAAGCGGTCATTGAGGCCATTGGCCAATTCTTGAACCTCATCAAGGCTTGATCAAAGCCAGATCAGTTTCTGACAACAACCGCCACTGGCCGGGTGCCAGATCTGCCGGCAAGGTCAGGCCACCGATACGACTGCGGTGCAATGCATCCACACGATTGCCTACCGCGGCCAGCATGCGCTTGACCTGGTGGTATTTACCTTCGGTCAGCGTCAGATCCAATGTGCTCTCGCCCGTTTGTGCGCAGGCAGCAGCGCGCACTGGCTTGGGGTCATCATCGAGCACCACACCTTCGAGCAATTTCTGCACCATGGCATCCGTGATGGGGTGGCACGCTGTGACCTGGTACACCTTGGGCACATGTTTTTTGGGCGAGCTCATGCGGTGAATGAACGCACCATCGTCCGACAGCAACAGCAAACCCGTGGTGTCCTGATCCAGCCGCCCCACCGCCTGCACGCCCTGCACCGCTCCCTTGTTGGGGCGCTGGCGCAAAGGTGCGGGCAGCAAGGTGTAAATGCTGGGCCACGCCGAGGGTTTTTGCGAACACTCTGTGCCAGCGGGTTTGTGCAGCATGACATAGGCATGCTCATGAAAGGTCCAAGGCGTGCCCTGCACCGAAAACTGCAGGCCCTCTGGTGCGTAGGATTCGCCCGCATCGGTCTGCACCTGGCCATCGACAGCCACATGACCTTGCTGGATGAGACCGGCGCACACCCGGCGCGTACCAAAACCCTGACTGAACAAAATGTCTTCCAGGCGCATGGGTTTGAGGGACTTGGCTTTCATGGGGCATGATTGTCGCCTCGAAACGTCTGCGTTTTGCAGGAGACAAGGCCCATGAGCGCAATTGCCACTTTGAACCGCATGACTGAGCAGCTGCAAGCCTGCCAGCAGGGTACGCTGTCTGTGACCGAGATGACGGCCGCATGGCGCAGCACGGCTGATCAGCTAAAGCTGCCCCCTCGTTTTGGCGAGGTGCTGGGCCATGTGCTCGACCGCCTGGAGTCCGGCGCCCTGTTCAGCGAAGAAAGTTGCTCCTTCAGCCAAAAAGACCTGCTGGCCAGCTTGCAGGTCTGGGCCCAGAAAGCGCAGACCCAGCTGTCCAAGGATCAACCATGAATCCGCAACTGGGCAAGGACAACCTGTGCGATGTCGCGGGTATCGAGGTGGGCCACTTCACCGACACGCGTCGCCCCACGGGTTGCACCGTCATCCTGGCGCGGGACGGTGCGGTTGGCGGTGTGGATGTGCGGGGCGCGGCACCCGGCACCCGCGAAACCGATTTGCTCGAGCCTGGCAACACCGTCTCGCATGTGCATGCGGTGCTCCTGTCGGGCGGCAGCGCCTGGGGACTGGACGCGGCGGGCGGCGTCATGCGCTGGCTCGACGAGCAAGGCATTGGCCTGCAAGTCGGCCCAGCGCGGGTGCCCATCGTGCCAGCGGCCGTGCTGTTTGACCTTCAGGTGGGTGACCACCGCATCCGCCCTGACGCCACAGCGGGCTACGCGGCTTGTGAAGCGGCCAGTGCACAAGCGCCAGCTCAAGGCAATGTGGGCGCTGGCGCTGGCGCGACGGTGGGCAAGATGTTTGGCCTGAACGGAGCCATGAAGGGCGGCATCGGTTCGGCCTCGGTCAAAGTCGGTGACTTCACAGTCGGCGCCATGGTGGCCTGCAACGCGCTGGGCGATGTGATCGATCCTGGCTCAGGGCGCATCCTGGCGGGCGCACGCGACAGCAGCAACAACTTGGCGGGCACCACTGTCCAACTGCTGGCAGGTCGCGCACCGGGGCAAATTCTGCCCGGCACACAGACCACCATCGGTCTGATTGCCACCGACGCCAAACTCGACAAAGCTCAAGCCAGACGCCTGGCCCAGGTAGGGCACGACGGCCTGGCGCGTTGCATCCAGCCCGTCCACACCACCTCAGACGGCGACACCCTGTTCGCATTGGCCACAGGCCGCATCCACAAAGAGCCCCCCATGACCATGCTGTGCGTCATGGCCGCCGAGGCGGTGGCGCGTGCCACGGTGCGTGCAGTGCTCGCCGCCAGCACCATGAAAAACGGCGAGCACAAATGGCTCGCCGCTTCGGATATGACTGCCCGGTAAAGGACAGACCGCCCAGGGTTTACTTGAGCGCCTTGTAGCGCACGCGCTTGGGCTTGGCGCCTTCTTCGCCCAGGCGGCGTTTCTTGTCGGCTTCGTATTCCTGGTAGTTGCCGTCAAAAAACACCCACTGGCTGTCGCCTTCGGCGGCCAGGATGTGGGTGGCGATGCGGTCCAGGAACCAGCGGTCGTGGCTGATGACCATGACCGAGCCTGCGAATTCCAGCAGCGCGTCTTCCAAAGCGCGCAGGGTTTCCACGTCC
>JALRIL010000172.1 GCA_023255445.1 Limnohabitans sp.
AACTTGCGCTTGCTGGTGGAACCATGTCTGGAAATATCGCCATGGGCGGAAACAAGGTTACTGGCCTTGGAACACCAACCAGTTCTGCAGATGCCGCTACAAAGGGATATGTAGACACACAGGTTTCAAACCTTGCTGGAACCCAAGTCTTAAATCCCCAACCCTACAGCGCGTTTAAGGGGATCTTGACGTAGGCGACACCGTTGTCCTCCGCTGGCGGCATCTGCCCTGCGCGGACATTGATCTGTACCGCAGGCAAAATCAAAACCGGCATCGCGAGTGTTGCATCACGCGCTTGTCGCATTGCAACAAATTCATCAAAGCCCGCATCAGACAAGGCGATGAACCAGGCGATTTCGACCTGCACGCGGCGGTGCATGTACCCCAGCTCGCTCACCAGAGGGCGCAAGGTGTTGACTTTGCTGGCGTAACGGCCATCCAGCGGCGACAGGGCGGAAATCGGAGAAAAGTTCATCACCGCATTTTACGGGCACCCCCCTGCAAACCCTGCCCGACCCCTGACAGTTTATGGAAGGCCGATTCTCATAGAATCGTTTCAACAAGTTGTTTTCCACAAATGCAATGAAATTAATTGGCGCCGTCACCAGTCCCTATGTCCGCAAGGTCCGTGTCGTTCTGGCTGAAAAGAAACTGGATTACGACTTTGTCAGCGAAGACGTCTGGTCAGCAGATACGCGTATTGCCGAATCCAACCCGCTGGGCAAGGTACCTTGCCTGGTGATGGATGGGCAGGAGGCCATGTTCGATTCCCGAGTGATCGTTGAATACCTGGACACCCTGTCGCCGGTGGGTAAGCTGATTCCCCCGTCGGGTCGCCCCCGCGCCGAAGTCAAGACCTGGGAGGCCTTGGCCGATGGCGTATTGGACGCCGCGATATTGGCGCGCCTGGAAGCCACCTGGCCCGGCCGGACAGCTGGCGAACGCAGCCAGGCCTGGATCGATCGGCAAATGCACAAAGTCGACGAAGCCCTGGCGGCCATGAGCCGCGGCTTGGGCGACAAGACGTTCTGCTCGGGCATTTACCTGAGCCTGTCCGACATTGCTGTGGGTTGTGCGTTGGGCTACCTCGATTTCCGCTTCCCGCAATTGGACTGGCGCAGCCGCCATCCCAACCTGCACAAACTCTTCGACAAACTCATGGAGCGTCAAAGCTTCATCGACACCACACCGCCCAGCGCCTGATACCTCTGGGGCGCTCGCAGCGCCCTGCTTTCTTCAGCGATCGCCCAGCACATGCGCCCACAGCTGGCTGATGGCCTGCTGTTGCTCGTGGGCGCTTTGTGTGGGCAATTGTGTCGGCTCTTCGTTGAGCCGGCTGGTGTGCTGCAACTGGCGCAAGCGGCGGTAGGCGTCTGCGGCGCGCTGACCCATGCCCGGCAACAGCAACCCCGCTTGCTCAGCACGTAGCAGCAAGGCGATGTTGCCCACATTGGCCCGCAGCTGTGGGTGCGAAGCGGCATGCAAGAGCACGAGATACTGCACGACGAACTCGGCATCCACCATGCCGCCGGGGCTGTGCTTGACGTCAAACTGGTCAGCCGGCACGGTGTGGGCCTGCTGCACACGCTGGCGCATGGACACAATCTCGCTGCGCAAGGCAGCACCATCGCGCGGCGCGCAAATGACCGCCTCACGCACCCGTTCAAACGCTGCACGCAAAGCGTCTTGTCCCAGCACAAAACGCGCACGCGTCATGGCTTGGTGCTCCCAAGTCCAGGCGGTATTGCTGCCGCGCTGTTGCTGGTAATCGGCGTAGGCTTCAAACGGCGTCACCAGCATGCCGGCGTTGCCGTTGGGGCGCAGCGCGGTGTCGATTTCGTAGAGATCGCCCTCGCCGGTTTTCACGGTCATCCAGTTGATGAGCTTGCGGGCAAACGCGGCGTATATTTCCTGGGCTTGCTCGTGGGCGTCTTCGTACACAAACACAATGTCCAGATCGCTGCCATACCCCAGCTCCTTGCCGCCCAGCTTGCCATAGGCAATCACCGCCAGTTGCGGTGCATCCAGATGCCGTTGTCGCAAGCGCTGCCAGCACCAGTCAGCCGCCACCTGAAGCACGGCATCGGCCAGAGCGCTGAGGTCATCGGCCACTTGCTCGACCGTCAGCACGCCCTCTACATCACGGGCCAGTGTCCGAAACTGCTCGGCATGACAGGCGCGGCGTAAAAGGTTGAGCAGGCTCTCTTCATCATCTTCGCCCGTACGTGCCAGGGCGGTTTTTCTGGCGTTGAGTTCGGTGACAAATTGCGCAGCATCAAAGCGGGTGGAAAACAAGTCTCCCCCGGCCAACTCGTCAATCACCCCCGGGTGTTGGAGCAGGTACCTGGCCGGCCATTTGGCCGCCCCCAGCAGGCGCAGCAAACGCTCATGGACCCCTGGCCGCTCCAGCATCAGGGCCAGGTAGCTTTCGCGACGCAACAACGGCTCGAGCCAATCGGTCATGCGCAGCACAGCTTGCGTGTCTACCCGCTCTTCATGGAGCCATTGGGCCGTGCGTTGCAACAGGCGCAATAGACGAGCCCGCGCATCTTCGCGCAGCGCCTGCACACGCGGGTTGTCCGGCCAGCTGGCCAAGTGCTCACGCACCACCGGCGGAAAGGCGTCGAACACGGCCTCCCACTGGGGTTGAGCAGCAGAGGCCGCCTTGCCATTGCCATTACAGGATTTGCAGGGACGGTCGCCACCGAGCAACACATCAAACTCCTGCGCGACCAGTTCGCGATGTGTGTCCAATGTCGTGAAAAACGTGCAGACATCAGGCAGGCCCAGGGTGCGAGCGATCCAGTCCAGGTCCTCGTCCTGCGTAGGCAGCATGTGGGTCTGCTGATCATCAAGGTACTGGATGCGATGCTCCACCTGGCGCAAAAACACGTAGGCTTTGGCCAAGGCCTCGGCCGTGTCCTGGGGCATGAGCCCTGCACGGGCCACACGCTCGAGCGCATCCAGCGTGGGACGGGTGCGCAATTCCGGAAACTGTCCACCACGCACCACCTGCAGCAGTTGCACCGTGAACTCGATTTCCCGAATACCTCCCCGCGACAGCTTGACGTCGTTGGCCCGCTCCGGGTGTCCCGCGCTGCGTTTGGCCGCATGGTCGCGGATCTGCTGGTGCAAGGTGCGCAGCGACTCGAACACACGGTAGTCCAGGTAGCGCCTGAACACAAAGGGCAGCACCACCGCGCGCAAGGCTTGCGCAGAACCATCGACAATCGCGCGGCGCGGTGCCACCACACGGCTCTTCATCCAGG
>JALRIL010000010.1 GCA_023255445.1 Limnohabitans sp.
AAATACCGTGTTGAAATCATCGTCGTGGCCGCCTGCGCCTAAGCTGCGGGTAGTGTTTACAGCCAATCAGGGCGGCAAAAGCCGCCCTTTTTCATAGGGTTATCAGTTGATATTCACCCGGTTTCAGCTGCCCCAAATCCCAGGCGCCAATACTGGCGCGGATCAGCCGCAGCGTAGGGTGGCCCACAGCAGCGGTCATGCGGCGCACCTGGCGGTTGCGACCTTCACGCAGCACGACTTCGAGCCAGCTGGTGGGGATGTTAGCGCGGTAGCGAATGGGCGGGGTACGCGGCCACAGGCCTTGGGGTTCGTCAATTGGCCGTGCCTGTGCGGGGCGTGTCAGGCCATCGTTGAGGTGCACGCCCTGGCGCAGGGTGTGCAGGGCGGCTTCGGTGGGCACGCCTTCGACCTGCACCCAATAGGTTTTGGGCATTTTGTGTTGCGGGTCGGCGATGCGCGCTTGCCAGGGGCCGTGGTCGGTCAGCAGCAGCAGGCCTTCGCTGTCCGCATCGAGCCGTCCGGCCACATGCACCCCTGGCAGGGTGATATGGTCTTTGAGGCCTTGCCAGCGTCCCTCGGGCGTGAACTGGCTGAGCACGCCGTAGGGTTTGTTGAAGCGGATCAGGCGCATGGCAGGCTTGGCCGTTCAGCGTTTACGGCCACCGCCACCGAGCAGGCTGCCGAGCACGCCACGCACAATCTCGCGCCCGATCGATGAGCCTACCGTGCGCACCGCACTTTTGACCACCATTTGGGCAATGCCGTCGCGTTGCCCGCCGCGAGGCCCCGTGCTGCCAAACAGCAAGTCGGACATGCCGCCCATCAAACCGCCCTGGGGTGCTGCAGCTTGTGCAGCGGTGGTCGTGGCTTGCGCTTTGGCCTGGAGCATTTCATAGGCCGACTCGCGATCCACAGTTTTTTCGTACACGCCAGCGACCAGTGAGCTTTGCATCAGGGCGCTGCGTTGCTCGGGCGAGATGGGGCCAATCTGGCTCGCTGGCGGCACCACAAACACGCGCTCGGTTTCACTGGGGCGGCCTTTGGCATCAAGCAGGCTGACCAAGGCTTCGCCCACGGCCAGCTCGGTGATGGCTGCGCCAATGTCCAGCCCGGCTTTGGGGCGCATGGTTTGCGCGGTGGACTGCACGGCTTTCTGGTCGCGCGGTGTGTAGGCGCGCAGGGCGTGTTGCACGCGGTTGCCCAGCTGGCCCAGAACGGTGTCAGGAATGTCCAGCGGGTTTTGGGTGACGAAGTACACGCCCACGCCTTTGGAGCGCACCAGGCGCACCACCAGCTCGATGCGTTCAACCAGCACGGCGGGGGCGTCCTTGAACAGCAGGTGGGCCTCGTCAAAGAAGAAGACGAGTTTGGGTTTTTCGGGGTCGCCAATTTCGGGCAGCAGCTCGAACAGTTCGGACAGCATCCACAGCAAGAAGGTGCCATAAAGGCGGGGCGACTGCAGCAGCTTGTCCGCGGCCAGGATGTTGACCACGCCTTGGCCGTCAACGGTTTGCATCATGTCCTGGATGTCGAGCATGGGTTCGCCAAAGAAGCGGTCGCCCCCCTGCGTTTCGATTTGCAACAGGCCGCGCTGGATGGCGCCCACGCTGGCGGCGCTGATGTTGCCGTACTCGGTGGTGAATTGTTTGGCGTTGTCGCCCACATGCTGCAGCATGGCACGCAGGTCTTTGAGGTCGAGCAGCAGCAAGCCCTGGTCGTCGGCAATTTTGAACACCAGGTTGAGCACGCCGCCCTGGGTGTCATTGAGGCCGAGCATGCGCGAGAGCAGCAGGGGGCCCATGTCGCTCACGGTGGCGCGTACCGGGTGGCCTTGCTCGCCAAACACGTCCCACAGCTGCACCGGGCAGGCGCTGGGCTCAGGAATGTCCAGCCCGCGCTCGCTTAGCACCTGGGCCAGTTTGCCGCCAATGTTGCCCGGCTGGCTGATGCCGGTCAGGTCGCCTTTGACGTCGGCCATGAACACGGGCACGCCTTGCTTGGAAAACTGCTCGGCCAGGGTTTGCAGTGTGACGGTTTTGCCAGTGCCGGTGGCGCCGGTGATCAAGCCGTGCCGGTTGGCCAGCGCAGTTAAAAGTACGCATTCGGTTTGCGCTTTGCGCGCGATCAGCATCGGTTCAGCCATGGGTCCTCCTGAGTGGGTTTTGTTCTTGGGGAAAGTAAAATCGTCGGGTAGTAGATTAAACCAAGGTACAAGGATTTCTGTATGGCTGGCCACAGCAAATGGGCAAATATTCAGCACCGTAAAGGGCGCCAGGACGAAAAACGGGGCCGTGTGTGGACCCGCATCATCCGGGAGATCATGGTGGCCGCGCGTACCGGCGGTGGTGATCTGACGGCCAATCCGCGTCTACGCCTGGCGGTGGACAAGGCCAAGGCAGCCAACATGCCGGCCGACAACATCAAGCGCAACATCGACAAAGCCACAGGCAATCTCGAAGGCGTGAGCTACGAAGAAATCCGCTACGAAGGCTACGGCATTGGGGGTGCGGCCATCATTGTGGACACCATGACCGATAACCGCGTGCGCACGGTCGCCGAGGTGCGCCACGCATTTTCCAAGCACGGTGGCAATATGGGCACCGAGGGTTCGGTGGCCTTCCAGTTCAAAAATTGCGGACAGCTGATTTTTGCCCCCGGCACCAGCGAAGACAAAGTCATGGAAGTGGCCCTGGACGCGGGTGCCGAAGACGTGATTGCCGACGAGGAGGGCGCCATCGAGGTGCTGACCGCGCCCGGCGACTTTGAGGCGGTGAAGAATGCGCTGGAGGCCGCAGGTCTGGTGGCTGAAGTAGCCGAAGTGACCATGCGCCCGGAGAACACCATTGAAGTGACGGGCGACGATGCGATCAAGATGCAAAAGCTTCTTGACGCCCTGGAAGACCTGGACGACGTGCAAAACGTGTTCCACAACGCCGAAATTGAAGTCTGAAGCCCGACGCGCAAGGAACACACATGAAAGTATTGGTTGTAGGCGGCGGTGGCCGCGAACATGCATTGGCCTGGAAACTGGCGCAGTCGCCCAAAGTGCAACAGGTCTATGTGGCACCAGGCAACGGCGGAACGGCGCGTGACAAGGACTTGATCAATGTGCCTGTCACCGATGTGGTGGCGCTGCGCGAATGGGCGCAGGCCAACCAGATCGGCCTGACGGTGGTCGGTCCCGAAGCACCTTTGGCCGCAGGGGTGGTGGACGAGTTCCGCGCCCACAGCATGCGTATTTTTGGTCCGACTCAGGCGGCCGCCCAGCTTGAAAGCTCCAAGGCGTTTTCCAAAGCGTTCATGGCGCGCCACGCCATTCCCACAGCCGAGTTTGAAACCTTTACTGACCCCGTGGCCGCCCATGCTTATGTGGATCGCCAAGGTGCCCCCATTGTGGTCAAGGCCGATGGCTTGGCCGCAGGCAAGGGCGTGGTCGTAGCCATGACCTTGGCCGAGGCCCATGAAGCCATTGATTTCATGCTGCTGGACAACACCTTGGGTGTGTCGCACAACGCAGGCGGCGCTCGGGTGGTCATCGAGGAATTTTTGCAGGGCGAGGAAGCCAGCTTCATCGTGCTGTGTGACGGCAAAAACGTGACGGCCTTGGCCACCAGCCAGGATCACAAGCGCCTGCTGGACGCCGACCAAGGCCCCAACACGGGCGGCATGGGCGCCTATTCGCCTGCGCCTGTGGTTACTGCCGAGGTGCATGCACGCGCCATGCGCGAGGTGATTTTGCCGACCATCCGCGGCATGGAAAAAGACGGCATTCCCTACACTGGTTTTTTGTATGCTGGTTTGATGATCGACGCTCAGGGCAAACCCAAGACGCTCGAATTCAACTGCCGCATGGGAGATCCCGAGACACAACCGATCATGATGCGCCTGAAGTCGGACTTGTTCGACGTGATGATGGCCGCCACCAGCGAAAGTCTGGACAAGATCGAGCTTGAATGGGACCGCCGCGTCGCGCTGGGCGTGGTCTTGGCCGCAGCCGGTTACCCCATGAACCCGCGCAAAGGCGACGCCATTAGCGGTTTGCC
>JALRIL010000047.1 GCA_023255445.1 Limnohabitans sp.
ATGAGCGAGAGCACGGGTCGCTCGCCACCGTCCAGCGTGACATAGTCCACGAAGTCGAACAGGCGCGGCTCGGCCAGTTCACGCAATTCAGTGTTCACAAAGCCGCCGCCAAGACCGATGCGTACCGAAGGGTCATGCTGCTTGATGGTTTGCGCAATGCGCAAGGCGCCATAGACCGAGCCCGGAAAAGGCACGGACAGCAAGACCAGTTGAGGCTTGTGCTCAGCCAAGGTGGCCAGCGTCAGCTGGACCAGCGTCTGATCGACCAGATTGGGTGCTGCAGCCAGTGCCTGGGCCAGTGGCTCGAAACTGGGTTGGGCCGCGGCCAGGCTTTCTGCGTAGCGCACAAATTCAAACCGTTCGTCCACCGCGCCCTGAAGCACATCGGCCAGGTCGTTCAGGTAGAGCGTGGCCAGGTGGCGCGCACGGTCGGTGCTGCCCAGTGCGCCAAAGGCCCAACCCAGCGGGTCACCGCTTTCCTCGTCATCGTAGGCGTCCAGTGCCTCAAAACGCGGGCCTTCGGGCAAAAAGCCCCGGCTGGCAATGCGATGCGCCAGTGTGCTGTCGCGGCCTTGCAAAAAAGCAATCACCTGGTCAAGGGTGTGGGCGTAGCGTTCAAAGTGGTCCAGAAAAAAATTGACGCTGCGACTGCGCTCCTCTTCAGGTTGGTCGAGCGCAGCTTGGTGCAAGGCAGCCAACCCCTGGCGGCTCATCAGGCGCAACACCAGAGCCAGCGCCAGGTCGGTTTGCACGGCAACGACGCCACGTGAGCGCAGAAAACCTGTCAGGTAGGCGGTGGAGGGGTAAGGGGTGTTGAGCTGCGTCATCGGGGGGATGAGGCTCAACACTTTGTAAGGCGAGGCAACTTGCATGGGGTTTGATCCGTGTCAATCATTGAATTATCGGCGCCTGCGCATATGGGCGTGCTGCGCGACAATCAAGATGTCTGAAATCCACGGCGCAGGAGTTGTCATGAAACGGATCTTGATCACAGCCTTGTTGGGCATCGCAAGCACCAGCCATGCCTACGACGGGCTGAGCAGCGAACTGAGTCACGCCATGGGCGGCAGCCTGCTGGCAGCGGGCATCACGTATGCGTACAGGGACTCGCCCTCGCGGCAGTGGATCGGATTTGCTGGCAGCACTGCGGCCATTGTGCTCACCGAGAGCATCTCGATCGCGCAGGGCCACAAGGCCTCAAGCCAGTTGCTGGACATGGCTTCACATGCCCTGGGGGCGGCCGTGGGTGCCTGGTACAGCGACAAGTACTGGTTGATGCCGGTGATCAGCCGATCATCTGTGGGCGTGGTCTACACCGCCCGTTTTTAAGGGACGTCAGGCGCTGACCTTGCGCAGGTCGCTCAGCAGGGCGTCGACCGTGGCCTCGCTCGTGTCCCAGGCACACATGAAGCGGCAGCCCCCGCCGGCAATGAATTCGTAGAACTTCCATCCGCGATCACGCAAAGCGGCAATTGTGAGCGCGGACAGCTGGGCAAAGACACCATTGGCTTGTGGGGCATGTCGAACCTGAACCCCTGGTATCGCACGCATACCTGAGTAAAGGCGTTGAGCCATCTGGTTGGCGTGGCGGGCGTTGCGAAGCCACACATCGTTTTCCAGCATCCCCACCCACGGCGCAGAGATGAAGCGCATTTTGGAAGCCAGTTGCCCTGCCTGCTTGACCCGCCAGGCAAAATCCTGTGACAGGGCCTTGTCAAAAAAGATCACCGCTTCACCCACAGGCAAACCATTTTTGGTGCCGCCAAAACACAGCACATCAACCCCCGCTTTCCAGGTGATGTCGGCCGGGGTGCATTCCAGGTGCGCAACAGCATTTGCAAAGCGGGCACCATCCATGTGCAGTTTGAGCTGGTGCTTCTGCGCAGCCCAGGACAGGGCACGCACTTCGTCCACACTGTAGACCGTGCCCAGCTCAGTGGCCTGGGTGATGGACACCACTTTGGGGCGCGGGTAATGGATATCGTTGCGTTTGGTGACCAGGGTCTCCACAGCTTGCGGGGTGAGCTTGCCTCGTTGGGCGGCCTCGGAGTGGCCCTCGGCCACCAGCAACTTGGAGCCATTGGAAAAGAACTCGGGGCCGCCGCATTCGTCGGTTTCTACATGGGCCACCGGTGAACAGATCACCGAGTGATAGCTTTGGCACAGGCTGGCCAGCGCCAGAGAGTTGGCTGCCGTGCCGTTGAAGACATAGTACACATCACAGTCAATGCCAAACAGCTCGCGAAACATATTGCTCGAGCGCTCCGTCCATCGGTCATCGCCGTAAGCGGGTTCATGACCGCTGCCGTTGGCCTTGAGGAACCATTCAAGCGCCTCTGGGCAGGTCCCGGCGTAGTTGTCGCTGGCGAATTGTTGGTGTGGTGTATCCACGTTTTCTCTCCCTGATCGTTGTTTATTCAATCCATTTGTGCATGAAGCTGGCTTGCCCGGCGGCCGGATCAAGCACATAAGGTTCAAAGCCAAAGCGCTCGTAGCTACGCAACGCAACGCCATTGCCGGTGAGCACCTCCAGCGTGAGCTTGCAGCAGCCGCGTGCCCGGGCGTGGTCCTGCGCCGCCTGCAGTAGCGCTTGGCCGACCCCTTGGCCGCGCTGGCCAGGCAACACCGCGATGTCATGGATGTTCATCAGCGGACTGGCCTTGAAGGTGGAATAACCTTCAAGGCAGTTGACCAGGCCCACAGGCTGACCGTCTCGCCAGGCAATGAAGCTGGCGGCGTTCTGTCGAGCCGCCAGATCGCTGCACAAACGGGCCTTGACCTGTTCGGGCAAAGGCTCAGCACCTCCCATCGGATCGCGGGCGTAGGCATCGAGCAGCATCACCAGGGCTTGGCAATGCTCGGCGTTGTGGTAGTTGACTGGCGAAACGGTCAAGGACATGGTCAATGATTTCAGGTGGTGCCCAAGGCGCTGCTCCCCATGGGCGAGGTGTTAAAGCTTTGAGCATTGTCACCGAATGCGGCGCTGACATGGCCGGCGAGCTGGTGCGCCGTAATGGCCGAGAGCGTCCAGCCCAGGTGGCCGTGCCCGGTGTTGTAGAACACGTTGGCCTTCTTGCCTGCTCCCACGCGCGGCAGCATGTCGGGCATCATGGGGCGCAGGCCAGCCCAAGGCACCACCTTGCGGGTGTCGATGCCCGGGAAGCATTCGTTGACCCAGCGGATCAGCGGGGCGATGCGGTCGGCACGGATGTCGAGGTTGAAGCCGTTGAATTCGGCGGTGCCCGCGACGCGGAAACGGTCCTCGCCCAAGCGGCTGGTCACCAGCTTGGTCTCGTCGTCGAGCAAACTGACCTGCGGCGCAGCGGCCTGGCTGGCGGCGTCGGGCATGTTGACGGTGATCGAGTAGCCCTTGACCGGGTAGACGTTGAGTCGGTCGCCCAGCTGTGCGCCCAGGCGGCGGCTGTGCACGCCGGCGCTGATGACGATACCGTCAAAGCTCAGGGTCTCGGTTTGACCATCATGACGCACCTGAACAGTGGCGGTGCTTCCGCTGCTGGCCACCGACAGCACTTCGTGGCCGGTCAGGAGCTTGACGCCCAGGCGCTCGCAAGCCTGCGCCAGGCCGAAGGTGAACTTGTGGATGTCGCCGGTGGAGTCGCTTTCGGTGAAGGAGCCGCCGTAGTACTGGCCCTGCAGTGTGGGCTCGATGGCGCGCATTTCATCGGGGGTGACGGCGCGGCGCTCCAGGCCGCCTGCGGCCAGCAGTTTCGACACTCGGCCAGCATGGTCAAAGCCCTTTTTGTCACGGTAGATGTGAAGGATCCCTTTGCGTTTGTGGTCGAAGTCAATGCCTTCGCTGGCGGCCCAGGCGAACAGATGTTCACGTGCGTCGATGGCCAGTTTGGCGGTGTCGATCGTGTTGCGTTCGTATTTGGGGATGTTGGCGACGAATTCGGCCATCCAGCTGAACTTGTGCCAGCTGGGCTTGGGGTTCATCAACAGTGGAGCGTCGGCCTTGAGCATCCACTTCAGGCCCTTGATGAGGGTGGACGGGTGGGTCCAGACTTCGGCATTGGAGGCCGAGAGCTGGCCGCCGTTGGCGTACGAAGTTTCCATCGCCGCATAGCGGTTTTTCTCGATGAGGGTGACCTGGAAACCTTGGCGGGCGAGGGCGTAGGCGGAAGTGACGCCGGTGATGCCGCCGCCGATGACCACGATGTGCTTGTTCATGGAGCTTTCTCTCTTTGCAAAACGTCTCAAATGGATGGACATGCAGCGCACGGCATGTGCACGGCATGACCCCCTCTGTTTGAGACCTGAGAGATTCGCCCTGCCATCAGCGGCCAGGGCTTGCTCCTGCGGTGGATCGGGTGACGAACCCGGCCGCTCTTCAGAGTGTGTGACACCAGGGGTGTCGGCCTGCATCGGTCCTTTGGCCTGAGAGTTTCCGGGGCGGTTGCTCCTTCGGCGCCAGCGGGAGCTGGTCTCTCCCGATGCAGAGGTATGAAATTTAACGCATCAGCTCCACAAGGACAAGCGAAATCGACGGAAAACCCACCAGCAGGCCCAAGCGCACCAGGTCGGCACCAATGAAGGGCACCAGACCACGGAAGATCGTGCCCACGCGCACGCCAGGCAGGTTGGCTTTGAGCACAAACACGTTCATACCCACAGGCGGCGTGATGAGACCGATTTCGGTGAGCACCACAACAATGATGCCGAACCATACAAGGTCAAAGCCTTGGGCGATCAGCACCGGGGTGAACAGTGGGACAAAAATCAGGATGATGGCCATGGAGTCCATCACACAACCCAGCATCAGAAACACCGCCAGGATCGACAGCAAAATACCGGTTTTGGACAGCCCGGAGCCTTGCACCAGATTGAGCAGTTCGTCGGCCAGACCCGAAAACGAAATCAGCTGCGAAAACATCATGGCGCCAAAGAGCACGACATACAGCATGACGGAGGTTTTGGCGGTGGCCAGCAGCGTCTCGTGGAAGGTGCGCCAGGACAAACGCTTTTGCATCAGCGCGATCAGCAAAGCGGTGCCCGCCCCCATGCCGCCGGCTTCGGTGGCCGTGAACCAGCCCAGATAGAGCCCGCCAATGATGAGCAGGAACAGGGCCATGAACGGCCAGACACCGGCCAGCGATTGCCAACGCTCGCGTGCGCTGACTTTTTCACCCCGAGGGGCATGTTCGGGCTTGAACACCGCAATCAGGTAAATCGCCAGCATGTACAGGGCCAAACCCAGCAAGCCTGGCAGTACCCCAGCCACAAACAGCTCGCCAATGTTTTGCTGCGTGAGGATGCCGTAGATCATCAAGATGATGGACGGCGGAATCAAAATGCCCAGCGTGCCTCCTGCTGCGATGGTGGCGGTGGCCAATCGCTCGGAGTAGCCGTACTTTTGCATGCTGGGGTAGGCCACTTTGGCCATGGTGGCCGCAGTGGCAAAACTCGAGCCGCAGACCGCACTGAAGCCTGCGCAAGTGACCATGGTCGCCAGGGCCAGGCCGCCCCGGATGGCACCCAAAAACGCATATGCAGCACGAAACAGATCGGCCGAAATTCCAGTGCGCGAGAGGATGTCGCCCATCAGAATGAACAGCGGCACCACCGCCAGGTCATAAGAAAAAGCGGCCTCTGTCAACGTCATGGGTAGCAGGGTTCGCGCGACCTCAAAACTGTTGAGATAACTGATGCCCCCTATGGCCACGGTCATCAGGCTGATGCCCAGCGGCACGCGTAAAAAAGCCAGCAGCAGGACTGCGGCCAGACAAATCAGGCCAAAGGTCATGATGGCATTTCCTCGTGGTGTTCGGGTTGTGGGGGCTCGACAAACAGCGCGGTCACAGCGGCAAGTGCGCTCGTGAAGGCGATGAATCCATACATCCAGTAACGGGGGATCAGCAAGGCCTGGCTGACTTCGTTGATCTGTCGGGCTTCATCAATGGCCTGGTAGTACTCGAAGGCGATCAAGGCCAACACGGCCGCAATCAGGACATCTACCGCCCGGTGCCACAGACGCCAGCCGGGGGTGAGCAGCCACTTGTCAAAGAGGTCGATGCTCAGATGACCGCGCTGGCTGGTCAGCAAGGGTAAGCCTGCAAAAATGATCACAGCCATGAGGTGTTCCGTGATGTCATTGGCGCCAAACACGGGCGTGTTGAACAGGCGCCTGCCCAGCACGTCGACAAAAGTCAACGCGACCATGGCAAACAACATCAAAACCAGTCCAGTGCTGACCAGGCGCTGGAGTGGATGGAGAACACGGTTCATGGCAGCGATCTCGTGGTGCAGTGAAGTTATTTGGCCAGCAGTTTGTACTGCTGTTCGTAGTAGTCCAGCACCGCGTTGGGGTTGCTCACGCCAAACTTGGGGCCTTCAGCGTTGAGTTCCTGCAGCATGTCAGCGCGCACTTTGCGGATGGTGTTCATCACATCCTTGCCGGGGGCGCCAAAGCTGTGGCCTTCCTTGCGCATTTTGGCTTCGGCAGACACGCTTTGTTTGTCAAACTCCTGACCCCATTTGCGCGAAAGCATCTCGCCCGACACTTTCATGATCGCAGCCTGGTCGGCCTTGTCGATCTTGTTCCACTTGCCTTCGTTGATCACGATGAAGAAGGTGGCGTCGTACAGGCCGTTGGGAACGATGGTGTGGTGCTTGAGTACGCCATCGAGACGGAAGTTGACGACGGATTCCAGACCGTGCAGGGACGCATCAATCTGGCCGCCTTGCAGCATTTCATAAGCCTTGGTGGCAGGGCCGGCCACGGGAATGGCGCCCAGCTCTTCAAGCAGACGTTTCTGGATCGGGCCGCCCATGCGCACCTTCTGGCCTTTGAGGGCATCCAGGGAATCGACAAGCTTGGTGGGGTGGTTGAACTGGCCGCCGCCGAGCATGCCTACACCCAGCATCTTGACGCCCTTGAAAGCGTCGTTGCCAGCCAGGAATTTTTCGTAAGTGCGCCACAGCGCCACCGAGGTGGCCTCGCAGTTGGAACCCATCATGGGCAGTTCTGCAAACCACATCATCTTGAAGCGCTCGGGCTCATAGGTGAAGTTGCCCCAGGTGATATCCGCCACGCCTTTACGGGCCAACTCGAAGTGTTGGGGCGGGCTGCCCACGGCCTTGGGCAGCAAGTTGATGCTGACGCGGCCTTGGGTGGCCTTTTTGACTTCTTCGGTCCAGGGCACCAGAATGTCCTTGACGACATAGTGCGCGGGTGGGACCCAGCTGGACAGGGTCAGGGTGGTGTTGGCCTGGACGCTGCCGGTGGTGCCGAAGAGGGCGGCCGCAGCTGCGGTTGCTGCCAGGGCTTTGATGCGGATACGTGGGTTCATGGTTTGTCTCCTTTTTGGGGTTATGAAAGCAGGTCATTGACCAAAGCCACCCAGTACTGAGCGCCGATGGCAATATTGTGATCGTTGAAGTCGTAGGCTGGGTTGTGCACCATGCAGGCGCCAGGCTCTTGGCCAGCGCCGTTACCGATGAACAGGTAGCAGCCGGGCACGCGTTCGAGCATGAAGGCAAAGTCTTCGCTGCCGGTCAGCATGGGGCCGTTGTCCACGATCTGTTCGGGCGCGAAGTGCTTGCGGGCCACCTCTAGCGCCTGTGCGGTGCATTGAGCGTTGTTGACCAATACGGCGTAGCCGTCGCGCCAATCGATGTCGGCCTTGACGCCATAGCTTTGGGCTTGCAGTTGTACCAGGTCGTGCAGGCGTTGGCGCATGTGGATGCGAACCTGCGGGTCAAGGGCGCGCACGCTGATCTCCAGCTGGGCGGTGTCGGGAATGACGTTGTTGGCTTTGCCCGCTTGAATCGAGCCCACGGTGACGACCGCTGGTTGCAGCGGGTCCACGTTGCGCGAGACCACGGTTTGCAACGCCATGATCAGCGAAGCGGCAGCCACCACGGGGTCGTTGGCACGGTGCGGCATGGCACCGTGGCCACCCTGGCCTTGGAGCGATACGCTCATGTAATCAGATGAGGCCATGGTCGGGCCGCTGCGAAACACCAGCTGCCCTTGTGGGAAGCCCGGCATGTTGTGCATGGCATAGATGCTGTCGCAGGGAAACTGTTCGAACAAGCCGTCCTGCATCATGCGCAGTGCGCCCCCGCCGCCTTCTTCAGCGGGCTGGAAGATGAGGTTCAATGTGCCGGACCAGGTGGTTTGCAAAGCCAGCATTTGCGCGGCGGCCAGCAACATGGCGGTGTGGCCGTCGTGCCCGCAAGCATGCATCAGTCCGGGTTTACAACTGCTCCAGGCCAGTCCGTTGTTTTCCTGAATAGGCAAGGCGTCCATGTCGGCGCGCAAACCGATGCGCGTCTTGCCGCTGCCGCGCACCATCTGGCCCACCACCCCTGTACCGCCGAGGCCGGTGGTGACGCTGTAGCCCCATTGGCGCAGCTTGTCGGCGACGAGCGCACTGGTGCGGTGTTCTTCGTAGGCCAGTTCGGGATGCTGGTGAATATCCCGGCGCAAACCGATGAATTCTTCAATGGCTTCAGTGCTTAAGCGGTACACCTTGTCTCCGTGTTTTTTATGGATCTGCTTGCATCGTAGAAGTCTGTTTTGTTAAAGTCCAATGCATTAATCATCAATGATCTATAAATTCGACGTTCAAAATGACGCTCACGCAACTTCGCCATTTCGTGGCTCTGGCCGAGCTGGGCTCGTTTGCGCAAACGGCCAAAGCCGTCTTCCTGACGCAGCCAGCGCTGACCCGAAGCATCCAGTCCCTTGAGGAGGAGTTGGGGGGCAAACTGTTTGACCGCATGGGCAGGCGCATTGGCATGACGCCGTTAGGTCAGGAGGTGCTGCAACGCGCCCGGCTGCTGGTCAGCGATGCCGATGCACTGCGCCGTTTGAGCGCAGGCCTGGATAAAGGCTTGACCGGTAAATTGCGCATGGGCTTGGGGTCCGGTCCGGGCTTGCTGTTTTCAGGCTTGCTGATGAGCCATATGGCCACGCATCATCCGCATTTGCAATTGAGCCTTTCGCGGGGCAACACGGAAACCCTGTTGCGTGCGCTCAAAGAGCAACAGCTGGACGCTGCGTTGGTGGACATTCGGGCCATGCGCCCGTCTTCGGACTTTGAGGTTTCCCACATGTTTGAAATGCGCGGGGGCTTCATGGTCCGGGTCGGGCACCCGCTGCTCAAGAAAAAGGCGGTAAGTCTGGAAGACATCAAGGCTTATCCGATCGCCTCGACGCCGCTGAGCGACGAAATCGCACGAATGCTGATGTCCCTGTATGGGCCTCAAGCCAACCCGGAGGACCTGGTCACGCTGCGCAGTGACGAAACCAGTCATATCGTGGAGGTGGCTCGTCAAACCGACACAGTCGTCCTGAGCATCGAAGCCGCCGGAAGGGATTTGCGTCTGTTACCCATGAAGCCGGAGATGAAGGGAACAGCCCGTTTTGGCTTGGTGACCCTGGCCAAAAGGCAGCCAGCGCCGGCGCTACGCATTGTGCATGAGCAGTTACCGGGCTGGATCGAGTCGCTTCAGCCCGTGTAGGCTTGCAGCGGAACGCAGCTGCAAAACAGGTTGCGGTCGCCATAGACGTTGTCCACGCGGCCCACGGGCGGCCAGTATTTAACGCTGCCCGGCACGCGGCCCTGGAGTGCGCCGCCCACGTCGCGGGGATAGGCGCGGTCCCAGCTGGCAGCCATCAGGCTGTCGGCGGTGTGGGGTGCGTTCTTGAGCGGGTTGTTGTCCTGCGGCCAGGCGCCATTCTCGATCTGACGAATCTCTTCACGGATCGCGATCATGGCGTCGATGAAGCGGTCCAGCTCTTCCAGCGTCTCGCTTTCAGTGGGCTCGACCATCAGCGTGTTGGCCACGGGGAAGGACAGCGTGGGGGCGTGGAAGCCGTAGTCCATCAATCGCTTGGCCACGTCTTCGGCCATCACGCCGCACGTGTCCTTGAAGTGGCGCAGGTCCAGGATGCATTCGTGGGCCACATGGCCGTTGTCGCTGGCATACAAGGTGGGGTAGTGCGGCGCCAGGCGCTTGCTGATGTAGTTGGCGGCCAGGATGGCGGCTTCGGTCGCATGCTGCAGGCCGTCGGCGCCCATCATGCGGATGTACATCCAGGAAATCGGCAGCACGGCCGCGTTGCCCAGCGGGGCGGCTGAAACGGCGCCCACGCCGTTGACCTTGAGGCCCGCCGTAGCGTGGCCGGGCAAGTAGGGCACCAGGTCTTCGACCACGCAGACGGGGCCGACGCCGGGTCCACCACCGCCGTGCGGGATGCAGAAGGTCTTGTGCAGGTTCAGGTGGCTCACGTCACCACCGAACTCGCCGGGCGCGGCCACGCCCACCAGGGCGTTCATGTTGGCACCGTCCACATACACGCGACCGCCATGCTGGTGCACCAGCTCGCACAGGGCTTTGACCTGCGTCTCGAACACGCCGTGTGTGCTGGGGTAGGTGATCATCACAGCGGCCAGATTCGCGCTGTGCTGCTCGCACTTGGCCTGCAGGTCGGCCATGTCCACGTTGCCGTTGTCGTCACACTTGGTGACCACCACGGTCATGCCCACCATCTGGGCGCTGGCGGGGTTGGTACCGTGGGCGCTGGAGGGGATCAGGCAGATGTTGCGGTGGCCTTCGCCACGGGCGCGGTGGTAGGCCTGAATGACCAGCAACCCTGCGTATTCACCTTGAGAGCCGGCGTTGGGCTGCAGGCTGATGCCTTTGTAGCCCGTGGCCTGGCATAGCCAGTCGCGCAGCTGCTGGTCCAGCTCGGCATAGCCTTGCAGCTGGTCGGCGGGTGCAAAGGGGTGGGGCAGGGCGAACTCGGGCCAGGTGAGGGGGATCATCTCGCTGGTGGCGTTGAGCTTCATGGTGCAGCTGCCCAGAGGAATCATGCTGCGGTCCAGCGCCAAGTCCTTGTCTGACAACTGGCGGATGTAGCGCAGCATGCCGGTCTCGGAGTGGTAGCGGTTGAAGACCGGGTGCGTCAGGAAAGCGCTGGTGCGGCGCAGCGACTCGGGGATCAGCGGGGCGATGCCTTTTTCGAACTGATCAAAGGAGGGCAGTTTCTGGCCGTTCTGCGTGAACAGGCTCCAGAGCGTGGCGATGTCTTCGCGGGTGGTGGTTTCATCGATCGTGATGCCCACAAAACCGGCCCGGCCGCCGGTGTAGCGGCGCAGGTTGATTTCCTTGGCCACGGCCTTGGCGTGCAGGGCGTCGGCCGCCGCAGCGCTGCCGCAGTCGACGGTCAGCGTGTCAAAGGCGGTGCCGTGCAGCAGCGAGGCGCCCAGCGATTTGAGGCCCTCGGCCAGCACGGCGGTGTAGCTGGCGATGCGCTGGGCAATGCGCTTGAGGCCGTCGGGGCCGTGGTAGACCACGTACATGCTGGCCACCACTGCTGGCAGAACTTGTGCGGTGCAGATGTTGCTGGTGGCTTTTTCGCGGCGGATGTGCTGCTCGCGCGTCTGCAGTGCCAGGCGGTACGCCGGCTTGCCATGCACGTCCACGCTTACGCCTACAAGACGGCCGGGCATGGAGCGCTTGTACTCGTCACGGCAGGCCATGTAGGCGGCGTGCGGACCGCCCGCGCCCATGGGCATGCCCAAGCGCTGGGTGGTGCCGACCACGATGTCGGCCCCCATTTCGCCCGGGGTCTTGAGCAGCACCAGCGCCATCAGGTCGGCAGCCAGAATGAAGGCGGCCTGCTTGCTGTGGATCAGGTCGGCGCTCAGCTGCCAGTCGGCCAGCCAGCCGCTGCTGCCGGGGTACTGATTGAGCGCGGCAAAGTAATCATCTTGCGCGATGGCGGTTTGCCATTCGTCGCTGGAGCGGATGACCTTGACCGTGATGCCCAGCGGCGCGGCGCGCGTTTCGATGACTTCGAGCGTTTGCGGGTGCACATCCCCGCTGACGATGAAGGTGTTGCCTTTGGCTTTGACCGAGCGCTTGGCCAGCGTCATGGCTTCGGCGGCAGCGGTGGCTTCGTCGAGCATGGAGGCGTTGGCGATCGGCATGCCGGTCAGGTCGCACACCATGGTCTGGAAGTTGACCAGCGCTTCCATGCGGCCTTGCGAAATCTCGGCCTGGTAGGGCGTGTAGGCGGTGTACCAGGCAGGGTTTTCGAGGATGTTGCGCAGGATGACGCCCGGCGTGTGCGTGCCATGGTAGCCCTGGCCAATGAAGCTCTTATAGAGCTTGTTCTTGCGGGCGATGGTCTTGAGCTGCTCCAGCGCTTGCGCTTCGGTCACGGGCGCGGGCAGCTGCATGCCCTGGCTGCGTGCGATCGACCGCGGCACGATGGACTCGATCAGGGCGCGGCGCGAGGCCTCGCCAATGACACCCAACATGAGCGTTTCGTCCTGCGCACTGATGCCGATGTGGCGTGCGATGAATTCAGACGGATTTTCGAGGTCGCCGAGGGGGCGGTGGGTGGACATCAGCATGGCAGGCTCCGGTCAAAACATTGAACAAAGGACACCCCGTGGGTGCCCTTCATTCAAGGCTCGGACATCAGCCGGCCGAGAACTTGTTGTAGGCGGTCTCGTCGAGCAAGGCTTCGACTTCGGCCGGCTGCGCCAGTTTGACCTTGAAGAACCAGCCCTTGCCCAACGGGTCGCTGTTGGCCAATGAGGGGTCGTTGCGCAGGTCTTCGTTGACTTCGACAATCTCGCCGGTCACCGGCATGTAGACATCTGCAGCGGCCTTGACCGACTCGACCACACCGGCCACGTCTTTCTGGGCAAAAGACTTGCCCACTTCGGGCAGATCCACAAACACCACATCGCCCAAAGCGTCCTGTGCATGGTGGGTGATGCCGACGACGGCGGTGTCGCCTTCGATCTGGATCCATTCGTGGTCTTCGGTGTACTTGATCATGGAGATGCTCCTGTTGAATTGGTGAATGAACTGAGGACACTCATTGGGGTCAGATCCCAATTGTTCTCAAAGAAATCAGCCGCGGTAGTAGCGGTTGGGCACGAAGGGCAGCGGGCTGACTTCCATCGGCACGGCTTTACCGCGCACCATGGCGTTCAACCGGGTACCCACGGCGGCATATTCTGCCTGCACGTAGGCCAGGGCCACGGGCTTGTCGGCAGTCGGTGCCAGCAGGCCGCTGGTCACTTCACCTATTTTCTGGCCAGCAGCGTTGTGCAGCACGACATGCTCACGCACCGGTACGCGTTCCAGACCCACCAGGCCCACGCGCAGTCGTTTCGCAGGTTGGGCGCCATCAAGCTGGGCGAGTACTTTGTTGGCGCCCGGAAAGCCGCCAGCGCGTGCGCCACCCGTGCGGCGCACTTTCTGCAGGGCCCAGTTCAGACTCGCTTCGACCGGTGTGGTCGTGGTGTCGATGTCGTTGCCGTAGAGGCAAAGACCCGCTTCAAGCCGCAGCGAGTTGCGGGCGCCCAGGCCGATGGGCTTGACTTCGGGCTGGGCCAGCAGAGCACGGGCAAAGGCGTCTGCGCTGCTTGCGGGCAGCGAAATTTCAAACCCGTCTTCGCCGGTGTAGCCGCTTCGGGTGACGTACATGTCGCCGCCTTGCCAGTTGAAGGGCATGCCGGTCATGAACACCAGCTGTTCCACACCGGGCAGCAGGCGCGTGAGCGCGTGCACAGCTTGAGGGCCTTGCAAGGCCAACAGGGCGCGGTCAAATTGCGGTTCAATCGTGCAGCGGCTGCCAATGCGCGCCTGGATGTGCGCCAGATCGCCGTGCTTGCAAGCGCCGTTGACGATCACAAAAAGATCATCGCCCCGGTTCACGAACATCAGGTCGTCAATGATGCCGCCTTCGTCGTTGAGTAGCAGGCCGTAGCGTTGCTTGTGCAGGCCCAGACCGATCACGTCCACGGGCATCAGGCTTTCGAAGGCGGCTGCGGCATCAGGCCCAACCAGGCGCAATTGACCCATGTGGGACACATCAAACAGGCCAGCCGCAGTGCGAGTGTGGTGGTGCTCGGCGACCAGCCCCATTCCTGGGCCTTGGTATTGCACCGGCATGCTGTAACCCGCAAAAGGCACCATGCGTGCGCCGAGCTCAATATGCAGGGCGTTGAGTGGGGTGGTGAGCAGGTTTTCGGTGGCGGACATAGGTGGCTTTCAAGGGCAAATTCACCCAGGCACATGCCGGGGTGGGCCCTCGCTGTCCGCTTTACCTGAGAGATTCGCCGGGAAGCCCTGCGTGCCAAGGCGTTCTGCGGTTTGCTCCTTCGGTGGATGCCGTGGTTCGATGACCCGGCACCTCTCTCCAGTGAGGCAACGTCAAAGACGTTTTGTCAGTCCTTTTGCCTGAGCGTTCAGCTGCGCTGCAGCCTGCGCCTTCGGCGGCCAGACTCTCATGTGGAGTCAAGCGCTCTCCTGACATGTCAAATTCTACAGCCACTTCGCATCCAAAAAGAAAAGGCCTCTAGGGGCCTTTTCTTGTCGAGATGAGCAAATTTACATGCCTGAATAATTTGGCCCACCACCACCTTCGGGCGTGACCCAGACGATGTTTTGGGTCGGATCCTTGATGTCGCAGGTCTTGCAGTGCACGCAGTTTTGCGCGTTGATTTGCAGGCGGTCGCTGTTGTCTTCGTTTTTGACGAACTCATACACGCCGGCTGGGCAATAGCGGCTCTCGGGGCCGGCAAACTTGGCCAGGTTGACGCTCACGGGCACCGAGGCGTCTTTGAGCGTGAGGTGGGCCGGCTGGTCTTCAGCGTGATTGGTGTTGCTGATGAACACGCTGGAGAGACGGTCAAAGGTCAGCTTGCCATCGGGCTTGGGGTACTCAATCTTCTCGCACTCGGCCGCGGGTTTGAGGTAGACATGGTCGGGTTTGTCTCTGCGCAAGGTCCATGGAATGTGGCCGCGCAGCACGAACTGTTCAAAGCCGTTCATGAGCGTGGCCACGGTCAGGCCCTTTTTGAACCAAGTCTTGAAGTTGCGCGACTTGTTCAGCTCGGTGTAGAGCCAGCTGGCCTCGAAGGCCTCGGGATAGGCGCTCAGCTCGTCGTGCTCGCGACCGGCCACGATGGCGTCGTAGGCCGCTTCGGCGGCCAGCATGCCAGTCTTGATGGCGGCGTGGCTGCCCTTGATGCGGCTCACATTCAGGTAACCGGCGTCACAGCCGACCAGTGCGCCGCCCGGGAACACGGTCTTGGGCAGGCTCATGAGGCCGCCAGCGGTGATGGCGCGGGCACCGTAGCCAATGCGCTTGGCGTTGACTTCGCCCTTGTCGTTGGTGAAGTACCACTTGATGTTATTGTGGGTTTTCCAGCGCTGGAATTCTTCAAAGGGGCTGAGCCAGGGGTTGGCGTAGTCCAGGCCGACCACATAGCCGATGGCGATCTTGTTGTCTTCCATGTGGTACATGAACGCGCCGCCGTAGGTGTCGTTGTTCATGGGCCAGCCGGCGGTGTGCATGACAAAGCCGGGGGTGTGGCGCGAAGGATCAATCTCCCAGACTTCCTTGATGCCGATGCCGTAAGTCTGCGGGTCGCGGCCTTCGTCCAGTTTGAACTTGGCGATCAGCTGCTTGCCCAAATGGCCGCGCGCACCTTCTGCAAACACGGTGTATTTGCCGTGCAGTTCCATGCCCAGTTGGAAGTTCTCGGTCGGCTCTCCGTCCTTGCCAATGCCCAGATTGCCGGTGGCCACACCATTAACTGAG
>JALRIL010000194.1 GCA_023255445.1 Limnohabitans sp.
CAGGCGTGAAGGGTTCACAAGTGTTGAACCTCGCCAAAGACTTGGCGCGTTCACTCTCACTGGTGTCGATTCGCGTGGTGGAAACCATCCCCGGCAAAAACTACATGGCCTTGGAGTTGCCCAATGCCAAACGACAGTCCATTCGCTTGAGCGAAATTTTGGGTTCGGACATTTACAACGAATCCAAGTCGATGCTGACCATGGGCTTGGGCAAAGACATCATCGGCAACCCGGTGGTGGCCGATCTGGCCAAGATGCCGCACGTGCTCGTGGCCGGCACCACGGGTTCGGGCAAATCGGTGGGCATCAACGCCATGATCCTGTCGCTGCTGTACAAGGCCGAAGCGCGTGATGTGCGGTTGCTGATGATCGACCCCAAGATGCTGGAGATGTCGGTCTACGAGGGCATTCCACATCTGTTAGCGCCGGTGGTCACCGACATGAGGCAGGCTGCGCATGGCCTGAACTGGTGCGTGGCTGAAATGGAAAAGCGCTACAAGCTCATGAGCAAGCTGGGCGTGCGTAACCTGGCTGGCTACAACGCCAAAATCGACGAAGCCACGGCTCGCGAAGAATTCATCTACAACCCCTTCAGCCTCACGCCTGAAGACCCCGAGCCGCTTAAACGGCTGCCCCACATCGTCATCGTCATTGATGAGCTGGCCGATCTGATGATGGTGGTGGGCAAGAAGATTGAAGAGCTGATCGCCCGCCTGGCCCAAAAAGCCCGTGCGGCAGGTATCCATTTGATTTTGGCGACTCAGCGCCCCAGCGTGGATGTGATCACCGGCCTGATCAAGGCCAACATTCCAACGCGCATCGCGTTCCAGGTGTCGAGCAAGATCGACAGCCGCACCATCCTCGACCAGATGGGGGCCGAAGCCCTGCTGGGTATGGGTGATATGTTGTACATGCCTTCGGGCACGGGCTTCCCGATCCGTGTGCATGGCGCGTTTGTGAGTGATGAGGAAGTCCACCGCGTGGTCAGCTACCTCAAGGCTCAAGGCGAGCCCGACTACATCGAGGGCGTGCTTGAAGGCGGTACGGTCGAAGGTGAGGAAGGCCTCCTGGGCGAAGGCGGCGAGAGCGGCGAAAAAGACCCCATGTACGACCAGGCGGTGCAGGTGGTCCTCAAGCACCGCAAGGCCAGCATTTCACTGGTGCAGCGTCACCTCAAGATTGGCTATAACCGCGCCGCCCGTTTGGTCGAGGACATGGAAACCGCTGGTCTGGTCAGCGCCATGAGCACCAGTGGCCAACGCGAAATTCTGGTGCCAGACCGGGCGGAGTAAACGTTATGTTCAAACTTCCTCACGCCTTGGTCGGGGCTGGAGTGGCATTGGCCACCACCCTCGCTCAAGCCCAGGCCACGCAATGGCTCGATCAGTACCTGCGCACCGTGCACAGTGGGCGTGCACAGTTTTCGCAAACAGTGACTTCCCCGGCCCGTGCGGGTCAAGCGCCAAGGGTCAAAACCTCCAGCGGCACTTTTGAGTTTCAGCGGCCGGGCAAGTTCCGTTTTGTCTATCAGCGGCCCTACGAGCAGTGGCTGATTGCCGACGGCAAGACCCTTTGGCTGTATGACCTGGATCTGCAGCAAGTCACCGCCCGACCTCAGACGCAGGCTTTGGGTACATCGCCAGCAGCTTTGTTGACTTCTTCGCAAGGCGTTGATGGTTTGCAAAAAGACTTCGCACTCGAAGAAGTGCCTGACGCCGAGGGGCTCAGTTGGGTGCAGGCCACGCCGCGTTCGGCCGATGCGCCACTGGCGTCAGTTCGCGCGGGTTTGCGTCGCACCGAGGCGGGAGTGGATCTGGTGCGCCTGGATGTGTTGGACCGATTGGGTCAGCGTTCGGTACTTACGTTTTCAGCTGCAGTCAACAACATCGAATTGCCCGCATCCTTGTTTGTGTTTCGTCCACCTGCTGGCGCAGATGTGATCCGGCCATGAAATTGTCTGGAGCCCTGCATGGCTGATTTGTTCGCTCAGGACACTGCTGCCAGACATTCGCCTTTGGCTGAGTCGCTGCGGCCCCAAACTCTGGACGAGGTGATTGGGCAGTCCCACCTGCTCGGCGAAGGCAAGCCCTTGCGCTTGGCTTTTCAGTCCGGCAAGCCGCACTCAATGATTTTCTGGGGGCCGCCGGGAGTCGGCAAGACCACCTTGGCCCGCTTGACGGCCACGGCATTTGATTGTGCATTCATCGCCTTGTCGGCCGTGTTCTCGGGGGTAAAGGACATTCGTGCCGCCATGGAGCAAGCCGAGCACAACCTGGCCTTGGGCAAGCACACCCTTTTGTTTGTGGATGAAATTCACCGCTTCAACAAGTCTCAGCAGGACGCGTTGCTGCCCTACGCTGAGAGCGGCCTGGTGACTTTCATTGGGGCCACCACCGAAAACCCGTCCTTTGAGGTGAATTCGGCCTTGTTGTCGCGCGCACAGGTGTATGTGCTCAAGTCGCTGACCGACAGCGAGCTGCAGGACTTGCTCAAACGGGCCCAAGACAAGGCCCTGGCTCACCTGACGTTCGAGGAACGAGCTCGGGACACCTTGATTGGCTATGCCGATGGGGATGCGCGAAGGTTCCTGAACCTGCTCGAGCAGTGTCAGACGGCTGCGGGAGCTGCTGGTGTGACGCACATTGACACAGACTTTGTACAAAACGCCCTGACACTCAACAGCCGCCGTTTTGACAAAGGGGGCGACAACTTCTATGACCAGATCTCGGCCTTGCACAAATCGGTGCGAGGCTCCCACCCTGATGCTGCGCTGTACTGGTTGACACGCATGCTCGACGGCGGTGCCGACCCGCGGTATCTCGCGCGGCGTATTGTGCGCATGGCCTGGGAGGACATTGGACTGGCCGATCCGCGAGCCATGCAAATTGCCAATGATGCCGCCTTGACCTTTGAGCGCTTGGGCAGCCCCGAGGGTGAGCTGGCGCTGGGGCAGGCCGTGATTTACCTGGCCGTTGCCGCCAAGAGCAATGCGGGCTACAACGCCTACAACCAGGCCAAGGCGTTTGTGAAGCAGGACAAGAGCCGCGAAGTGCCCGTGCATTTGCGCAACGCACCGACAAAGCTCATGAAAGAGTTGGGCTACGGACACGCCTACCGCTACGCCCATGACGAGCCGCATGCCTACGCAGCAGGTGAAACGTATTTGCCCGAGGGTTTGCAAGAGCCGCGGTGGTATCAGCCTGTGTCCAGAGGCCTCGAGACCAAAATTGCCGAGAAGTTGGCTTTCTTGCGTCAGCTCGACGACGAGGCTGACAAGCCCTCCCTGTGAGTCCTGCTGAACTTAGTACGTGGGCTGAATTTGTCGCCACAACACCTGGCGCAACGAAAAGCTTGAACGCAAGCGTTGGACCCCGGGCAGTTGTGACAGATGACGGTGCAGTTGCTCGTAATCACCTGCATCTCGTGCAACGACGCGCACCAGATAGTCAAACTCACCGCTCATCAGCCAGCATGACAGCACTTGTCTGACCCCTGCAATGGCGGCCTCAAAGGCGGCCATGGATGCACCATCTTGGCCGCGCAGCGTCACTTCCACAAAAATGTCCTGCTTGAAACCCAGTCCAGCGGGCGATACCGTGGCGGTGTACCCCGCGATGACGCCGTCATCCTCCAGTCGCTTGAGCCGACGCGCGACAGAAGAAGGTGATGTGGCGCATCGCTGCGACAGTTGAGCCAACGTTTGGCGGCTGTCATCCTGCACCGCCTGGATCAATTTGATGTCAGTTTTGTCCATGTGGTGAATTTTTTCAAAATTGGGTCTTGTTTGTGCAAATTTCACCATATTTATTTGTATAAATTCAAAAAATGATCCAATTTTCCACGGTCGCTTCACTACACTCCACGGATTCAAAAACAAAGAAGGAGACAAAGATGGTGGCTGTATCAAGGCAGGCGTGCTGTGCAAACGCGGATGCCTGTTTTTTTTAAGATGGGGTTGGGTCGAATCAACAGGGTAAACACCAGCAGTTCGCGGGCTGACGGCTGGCTGACCGCCAGTACAATCCCTTCCACATTGACCCGACCCAGTGAAAGCTGGCGGGTTTTTTGCTAATGGAACGGATGTGGCCCATAAGGCCTTTTTCGAACTGAAGACATCAACCGATGAACGGACCAGGCATAAGCTGGTCGCAACGGAGTTTTTCACGCATGGACATCTTGCTTCAACAGATCATCAACGGTCTGGTTCTGGGCAGCATGTACGCTTTGGTGGCCTTGGGCTACACCATGGTGTACGGCATCATCAACCTTATCAATTTTGCGCACGGCGAAGTGCTCATGATTGGTGCACTCACCAGCTGGAGCGTCATCGGCATGATGCGCGAAAGCATGCCGTGGGCACCAGGGTGGGTCATTTTGCTGTTGGCAACGCTCATTGCTTGTGTGGTGGCGGCTGCGCTCAACTTCACGATCGAGAAGGTGGCGTATCGCCCACTGCGCAACAGCCCCAAACTGGCCACGCTGATCACGGCCATTGGCATGAGCATCTTTTTGCAAACTGTTGCCATGATCATCTGGAAGCCCAACTACAAGGCTTACCCAGCGCTGCTGCCCACCGACCCCATCGAGGTGGCAGGTGCGGTCATCACGCCCACCCAGATCATGATCTTGTGTGTAACGGCCTTCTCGCTGGGCATTCTGATGTGGCTGGTCAATTCCACCCGTCTGGGACGTGCCATGCGCGCCACGGCCGAGAACCCGCGTGTGGCCGCCCTGATGGGCGTGCGACCTGATATGGTGATTTCTGCCACCTTCATCATTGGCGCCGTGCTGGCTGCCATTGCGGGTGTCATGTTTGCCTCCAACTACGGCACCGCGCAGCACGCCATGGGCTTCATTCCGGGCCTTAAAGCGTTCACCGCGGCCGTGTTCGGCGGTATCGGTAACCTCTCTGGTGCGGTGGTCGGCGGCATTTTGCTGGGACTGATCGAATCGATCGGCTCAGGCTATCTTGGGCAGCTCACGGGCGGCGTTCTGGGCAGCCAGTACACCGACATTTTGGCCTTCATCGTGCTCATCATCATCCTGACACTGCGTCCCTCGGGTCTGATGGGCGAACGCGTGGCTGACCGCGCTTGATCGACAAGGAGCTCTGAACATGAAAATCACCGCTTCTTCCAAGAACGTGCTGCTGGTCATTGTGCTGGCACTGATGCTGCCACTGGTGCTGCAAAACTTCGGCAATGCCTGGGTGCGTATCGCCGACATGGCGCTGCTCTACACGATGCTGGCCTTGGGCCTGAACATTGTCGTGGGCTACGCCGGTTTGCTGGACCTGGGCTATGTGGCGTTCTTCGCAGTGGGCGCGTACATGTACGCGCTGCTGTCGTCGCCTCACCTGATTGACACCTTCCCGGCCATTGCAGCCATGTTCCCTGAGGGCATGCACATGCCTCTGTGGCTGATCGTGCCGGTAGGTGCGGGCCTGGCAGGTCTGTTTGGCATGCTGCTGGGCGCGCCAACGCTCAAGCTGCGAGGCGACTACCTGGCCATTGTGACACTGGGCTTTGGTGAAATCATTCGCGTCTTCATGAACAACCTGGACCAGCCGGTGAACATCACCAACGGTCCCAAGGGTATCGACATGATCGACTCGATCCACTTCTTTGGCTTTAGCCTCAACAAGCGTCTGACGATTGGCGAATTCGACATTCCCTCGGTCACGCTGTACTACTACCTGTTCCTTGCATTGGTGTTGTTCAGTGTGCTGATCTCGCACCGCCTGGAAAACTCCCGCATTGGCCGAGCCTGGATGGCCATACGTGAAGACGAAATCGCGGCCAAGGCCATGGGCCTGAACACCCGCAACCTCAAGCTCATGGCTTTCGGTATGGGCGCCACCTTTGGCGGTATCTCGGGTGCCATGTTTGCTGGCTTTCAGGGGTTTGTGTCTCCCGAGTCCTTCAGCCTGATGGAGTCGGTGATGATCGTCGCCATGGTGGTGCTGGGTGGTCTGGGCCATTTACCAGGTGTCATTTTGGGCGCTGTGTTGCTGTCAGCCTTACCTGAAGTGCTGCGCTATGTGGCAGGCCCTTTGCAGGAAATGACCGATGGGCGTTTGGACGCCGCTATCTTGCGTCAGTTGCTGATCGCGCTGGCCATGATTGTGGTCATGCTGTTGCGCCCACGGGGTCTGTGGCCAGCACCTGAGCATGGTAAGAACCTGCGCAAAGGCCATAAATGAGGGAACACGCCATGAAAAAAGATATTGTTTTGAAAGTGGCCGGCGTCTCCAAGCGTTTTGGCGGTTTGCAGGCCTTGTCCGATGTCGGTATCACCATTGAGCGTGGGCAGGTCTATGGCCTGATTGGTCCCAACGGCGCGGGTAAGACCACCTTTTTCAACGTGATCACAGGCTTGTACACGCCTGACGGCGGTACCTTCGAGTTGGCCGGGCATCCCTACGAGCCCACAGCTGTCCATACTGTGGCCAAGGCAGGTATTGCGCGTACCTTCCAGAACATTCGTCTGTTCTCCGACATGACGGCCCTGGAAAACGTGATGGTGGGTCGACATATCCGTACAGGCTCGGGCCTGCTTGGGGCCATGTTCCACACACCAAGCTTCAAGCGTGAAGAGGAAGAAATTGCTCATCGCGCCCATGAATTGCTGGATTACGTGGGCATTGGCAAATATGCCAACTACAAGGCGCGCACGCTCTCCTATGGCGATCAACGTCGCCTGGAAATTGCACGTGCACTGGCCACCGACCCGCAACTCATTGCGCTGGACGAGCCTGCAGCCGGTATGAACGCGACCGAGAAAGTGCAGTTGCGTGAGCTGATCGACCAGATCCGCTCAGACAACCGCACCATCTTGCTGATTGAGCACGACGTCAAACTCGTCATGGGCCTGTGTGATCGCGTGACGGTGCTGGACTACGGCAAGCAAATTGCCGAAGGTACGCCTGCGGACGTGCAGAAAAATGAAAAAGTGATTGAAGCCTATTTGGGCACCGGAGGACACTGACATGGCCAACACGCTATTGAAAGTCAAAGGCCTGAAAGTGGCTTATGGCGGCATCCAGGCCGTCAAGGGTGTGGACATGGAAGTCCACGAGGGCGAGCTAGTCTCGTTGATCGGCTCCAACGGCGCGGGCAAGACCACGTCCATGAAAGCCATCACGGGTACGCTGGCCATGCAAGCGGGCGATATCGAATACCTGGGCAAGAGCATCAAAGGTCAAGGCCCTTGGGACTTGGTCAAACAAGGCCTGGCCATGGTGCCCGAAGGCCGTGGGGTGTTCACCCGTATGACGATTGTCGAGAACCTGCAGATGGGTGCCTACATTCGCAACGACAGCACCGCGATTGCGGACGACATGGAGAAGATGTTCCACATCTTCCCGCGTCTGCGTGAACGCAAGGACCAGCTGGCGGGCACCATGTCCGGTGGCGAGCAGCAGATGCTGGCCATGGCCCGTGCGTTGATGAGCCGTCCCAAGGTGCTGTTGCTGGACGAGCCCTCCATGGGGCTGTCACCCATCATGGTCGACAAGATCTTTGAAGTGGTCAAAGACGTGTATGCCCAAGGTGTGACGGTGCTGCTGGTCGAGCAAAACGCCAGCCGAGCATTGGCGCTGGCTGACCGTGGCTATGTGATGGACTCTGGCCTGATCACCATGACTGGCGCCGGCAAGGACATGCTGCAAGACCCCAAGGTGCGAGCCGCCTATCTGGGCGAATAAGCTTTCGCTTAATGCAAGAAAAAACGCCCGGTATACCGGGCGTTTTTTGTGAGGGCTCTGGTTAGGGCTCAAGCCTTGGCTTTATCGGCCTCGGAGGTGAACGAGTCAGCGTAAAACTCTTCTGCGGGCAGTTTGCCTTGTGCCACATATTCGCGCTGGGCAGACTCCACCACAATGGGGGCACCGCAGGCATACACCTGGTGCCCTGACAGGTCAGGGTGGTCTTGCAGCACGGCCTGGTGCACGAAGCCGGTGCGACCCGTCCAGTGGTCTTCAGCTTCGGCGTTGGAGATGACGGGCACAAACTTCAGGTTGGGCATGACGGCGCATTGCGCCTGCACCCAGTCGGCCATGTACAGGTCAGCCGGGCGACGACCGCCCCAGTACAGCGTGGCGCTGCGCTGGCTGCCGATGTGCTGCATGTGTTCAATCAGTGCCTTGATGGGTGCAAAGCCGGTGCCTGAAGCCAGCAGGATCATGGGCTTGTCGGAGTCTTCGCGCAGGTAGAAGCTGCCATACGGCCCTTCGGCGCGCAGGATGTCCTTTTCCTTCATGGTGGAGAAGACCGGATCAGTGAATTTGCCGCCGGGCATGTGGCGAATGTGCAGCTCCACTTGCGGGGGAGATACTTCCAGGGTGTGCGGGGCATTGGCCATGCTGTAGCTGCGGCGCGAGTTGTCGCGCAAGATGAACTCAATGTATTGGCCGGCACGAAACTTCATCGGCTCGGTCGCTGGAAGTTGGACCTTGAGCACCATCACGTCGTGCGATTTTTTCTCAAGACTGGCCACACGCACCGGCATCTTTTTGACGGGCAGACCGCCCTCGGCGGTGACTTGTTTGGATTCGAGCACCACATCGCTCTGTGCGGTGGCACAGCAAGTCAGGACCAGGCCTTGGGCTTCCTCGTCTGCCGATAAGGCTTTGGCTTGATGGGGGCCGTGCACCACAGTGCCGGAAATTTTTTTGCATTTGCATGAGCCGCAGGCGCCATCCTTGCAGCCATAGGGCAGGCCGATGCCTTGGCGAATACCTGCAGTCAGCAGGGTTTCATTGTCTTCGGCAGAAAAACTGCGACCGCTGGGTTCGACGGTGATGTGAAAGCTCATGTTTTCGGTATCCTTGCAGGGTTCTTCACCCGGAATCCTCAATTTTGCCTTCAAATCAGACTCCTTTAGGTGCATTGCCCGCACGTTTTCGTCGCCAGCGGGTGCTGATCGTGGGCTGTGGTGATGTGGGCCTGCGCACAGCGGGCTCGCTGGGCGCGCCCCAGTCTCAGCGCGTGCGTTTGCTGGCCCTGACATCCAGCCCTGAGCGTGTGCGTTTGCTGCGTGCCTGCGGTCTGACGCCTTTGCTGGGTGATCTGGATACGCCTGCAACGCTGGCGCGCCTGGCAGGGCTGGCGCATCGGGTCGTGCACCTTGCGCCTCCCGATGCACAGCGGCGAAAAGACGGTGAATCAGACCTGCGCACGCGCAACCTGACGCGTGCATTGCGCAAGCGTAGTCTGCCTCGGTCGCTGGTGTATGCGTCCACCACCGGCGTGTACGGAGACTGTCATGGTGAGCGGGTGAACGAAAGCCGTACGGTGCGCCCGCATACCCCTCGCGCCATGCGCCGTGTGGATGCCGAGGCCTGGGTGCGCTTGCTCGGCCGTGCGGGCGTGCCGTGCAGCATCCTGCGTGTGCCCGGTATTTACGCGCAAGACCGCGAAGGAGGGACGCCGCGTGAGCGCTTGCTCAAACGCACGCCCGTTCTGCAGGCGCAAGACGATGTGTACACCAACCACATCCATGCCAACGATCTGGCCCGAGCCTGCATACTGGCCTTGTGGCGCGGCAAACCGCAACGGACCTTCAATGTGTGCGATGACACCGATCTGAAAATGGGTGATTACTTTGACCTGGCAGCTGACCTGATGGGCTTGCAGCGCCCACCGCGCGTGGCCCGCAGCGAGGCCAACCAGTCATTGCCCTTGATGCTGCTGAGTTTCATGAACGAGTCGCGCCGTCTGGACAACACCCGCATGAAACGCGAGCTGCGCCTGACGCTGAAATACCCGCACGTGCGTCAAGGGCTGGCACTGCAAAAACCGTTGCTGTAAAAGAAAAAATCCGCACCGTGTTGAACGTGTGCGGATTTTTAGTTTGGTGCCCGAGGCCGGACTCGAACCGGCACACCTTGCGGCGGGGGATTTTGAATCCCCTGCGTCTACCGATTTCGCCACCCGGGCAGGGTTCGGTGTGAAGGGCCAAATTATGGCACATTAACACCATGATTTATCCCACGATTGAAGATGCCATTGGCAAAACACCGCTGGTTGCCCTGCAGCGCCTGGGTGCGGACGTGTGGCAGCCCCGTCGCAATGTGATTTTGGGCAAGCTCGAGGGCAACAACCCGGCTGGGTCCGTCAAGGATAGGCCCGCTCTGTCGATGATTCGGCGCGCCGAGGAGCGTGGGGACATTCAACCGGGGGACACCTTGATCGAAGCCACCTCTGGCAACACGGGCATTGCCCTGGCCATGGCTGCAGCCATCAAGGGTTATCGCATGATTCTGATCATGCCCGAGGACCTGTCGATCGAGCGGGCGCAGACCATGAAGGCCTTTGGTGCAGAGTTAATCCTCACGCCCAAGAGTGGCGGCATGGAATACGCACGCGATCTGGCAGACGAGCTGGTGGCCCAGGGCAAGGGCCGCGTGCTGGATCAGTTTGCCAACCCGGACAACCCGCGCATCCACTACGAAACCACCGGCCCTGAAATCTGGGAGCAGACCGCAGGACGTGTCACCCACTTTGTGAGCGCCATGGGCACCACCGGCACGATCACGGGTGTGTCCCGGTTTCTCAAGGAAAAGAACCCAGCCATCCGCATCATTGGTGCGCAGCCCAGCGAGGGCTCGCGTATTCCAGGCATTCGCAAGTGGCCACAGGAATACCTGCCCAAAATCTACGACCCCAGCGGGGTGGATGAGCTGGTGTATGTGTCACAGGACGATGCTGAAGACATGTGCCGTGACCTGGCCCGCCAGGAAGGTATTTTTGCGGGCATTTCGGCCGCTGGCGCTTGTTGGGTGGCGCAGCAGATTGCCCGCACAGTGGAGGACGCGACCATTGTGTTTGTGGTGTGCGATCGGGGTGATCGCTATTTGTCCACCGGCGTGTTCCCAGCCTGAAAGCCCTCGTGAGCGAATTCAAGTTTTGCCCGCAGTGCGCCACGCCTTTGCAGTGGCTTCCCCAGCTTGAAGATGGTGGCGAGAAGCTGCGCCAGCGTTGCCCGGCGTGCGACTTCACGCACTGGAACAACCCCACGCCGGTGTTGGCGGCCATTGTTCAGGTTGGCGACAAGGTGTTGCTGGCTCGCAATGCGGCTTGGCCGGGCAGGCGCTTTGCCTTGATCACCGGTTTCATGGAGGCTGGCGAAACGCCCGAAGAGGGCATTGCCCGCGAGATCAAGGAAGAAACTCAGCTCGATGTGCTGTCGCTGAAGCTGGTGGGGGCATATGACTTTCAGCGCATGAACCAGGTCATCATCGCCTACCATGCGCTAGCGCAGGGCACCGTGAGCCTCTCGCCCGAGTTACTGGAATACAGGATGTTTGACCTTGACGAGCTCATTTGCTGGCCTGCAGGCACTGGCTATGCGCTGGGTGACTGGCTTAAAACACAGGGACGTGAACCGCGCTTCATGAGCTGGGAAGAGCGCGAGCAGTTTGAGCGCGAAAAGAACGAAATGGAGAAGTGATGCAGATCGACAAGGAAATCGATACCACCGGGCTTAACTGCCCTTTGCCCATTTTGCGTGCCAAGAAAGCGCTCAGCGAGATGCAAAGCGGTCAGGTACTCAAGGTGATCGCCACCGATCCCGGCGCCTGGCGCGATTTCGAGGCTTTTGCCCGTCAGACCGGCAACACCTTGCTGCAGCAGGAAAAAACCGAAGACCAGTTTCTGTTCTGGCTGTCGCGCCGCTGAGGCCGACCTTCAGAACTTGAGGCTTTGCAGGTACTGGCGGAAAGACTCGCCCACCTGTGGATGTTGCAAGGCCAGTTCCACCGTGGCTTCCAAGAAGCCTTCCTTGCTGCCACAGTCGTAGCGCTTGCCCGCGTACTGGAAGGCGTACACCGCTTCGCGCTGCATCAGGCGCGCAATGGCATCGGTCAGCTGAATCTCACCGCCCACGCCGGTGGGTTGTTGGCGGATCTCTTCAAAAATACCTGGCGTGAGAATGTAGCGGCCAGCCACACCCATGCGGGAGGGGGCTAGCTCGGGGCTGGGTTTTTCCACAATCTGTTCGACGCGGATCATCTGCTTGCCAGCCGACTCGCCAGCCACGATGCCATAGCGGCGGACCTGATCTTGCGGCACTTCCTGCACCGCCAGAATCGAGCGGCCTTGCTGCGCATGGGCGCGCACCATCTGGCTCATCACGCCCTCTTGCCCGCTGGGGCCGACCATCAAATCGTCGGCCAGCAGCACGGCAAAAGGTTCGTTGCCCACCAGAGGCTCGGCACACAACACCGCGTGGCCCAGACCCAGCATGCGATTTTGGCGCACATAGGCGCAGACCATGTCGTCCGGCTGCACCGACCGTACCAGGGCCAGCAGCTCGTTTTTCTGCGCTTGTTCGAGTTCGGTTTCCAGTTCGTAGGCGGTGTCGAAGTGGTCTTCAATCGCGCGCTTGCTGCGCCCGGTCACAAAAATCATGTGACGGATGCCAGCGGCATAGGCCTCTTCGACCGCGTACTGGATCAGTGGCTTGTCCACTACGGGCAGCATTTCCTTGGGGGCGGCTTTGGTGGCAGGCAAGAAGCGCGTACCGAGGCCAGCAACCGGAAACACAGCTTTACGAATGGGGTGAGACATGGGCCAATCCTTTATCGAAACTGGAATATTGTCACCCCAAACGGGCCAGTTGCTCTTTGACCTTGGCCAGCGTGGCACCAAATTCGGCCACGCGCTTTTTCTCCTGCTCGATCACAGCCGGCGGTGCCTTGGCCACAAAGGCTTCGTTCGACAGCTTGGCATGGGCCTTGGTGATCTCGCCCTCAAGTCGCACGGCTTCCTTGGCCAAGCGGGCCTTTTCGGCGGCCACGTCGATTTCCATGAACAGGCACAGGCGGGCCTCGCCCACCACGGCTACCGGTGCAGCCTGCGCGGCAGTGGCCCAGTCGGCCTCGTTGTCGAAGACCTTGACCTCGCTGAGTTTGGCCAGCGCTTGCAGCACCGGAGCGGCGCTTTGCATGAAGGCAGTGTCACCCACCACGAACAAGGGCAGGCGGGTGGCGGGTGAGACGTTCATCTCGCCGCGCAGGTTGCGGCAGGCGTCCACCAGGCCCTTGAGCTTGGCGACATGGGCTTCGGCCTGTTCGTCGATGCGTTCGCTCTGGCTGACCGGGTAGGCAGCGATGCTGACCGACTCGCCCGGCCGGCCGGCCACCGGCGCGACCTTCTGCCAGAGTTCTTCGGTGATGAAGGGAATGATCGGGTGCGCCAAGCGCAGGATCGTCTCCAACGTGCGGATCAGCGTGCGGCGCGTGCCGCGCTGCTGAGCGGCGTTGCCGGTGTTGATCTGCACCTTGGCGATTTCGAGGTACCAGTCGCAGAACTCCCCAGCATCAGTCGCGCCAACTTCAGCAATCTTCTTAAATTTGTACTGCACCTTGGCGATTTCGCGC
>JALRIL010000067.1 GCA_023255445.1 Limnohabitans sp.
AATGGCCTCGTGCAACAAGACACCAGGCCAACCTGGGCCCAAGACCACGGTCATCACCCCAGCAGGCGCAGGTCGTGCATCCAAGTTGGTGAGCGCCGCATGCACGGCATCGTCCACATATGCATTGACCATGGCATCGTCAAAATAAGCCATGCCAAATCGGCCACCGCCACCGCCACTGCCCACCTCGCGTCGGCCATTTTGTTCAGCAATGACCGTGACCGACAAGCGGACCAAAGGTCGCACATCGGCGGCCAAGGTGCCATCGGCACGTGCCACCATGACCACATCGTATTCACTGGCCAAACCCGCCATCACTTGCACCACGCGAGGGTCTTTGGCGCGCGCCAGTTGCTCTACTTTTTCGAGCAACTGCACTTTATCAGTGCTGTTGAGCGAGCTGATGGGGTCAAGAGAGGGGTACAGCGAGCGCATGCCCGCAATTTTGCGCGGGTTAACTTTGGCTTTTTTATTTTGGTTGGCCTGTGCAATGGCACGCACCGTTTGCGCAGCATCCATCAAGGAAGCTTCTGAAATGTCATCAGAGTATGCAAAGGCCGTTTTTTCACCCGCAACGGCGCGAACACCCACGCCTTGGTCGATGCTGAAACTGCCGGTTTTCACAATGCCCTCTTCCAAGCTCCAGCCTTCTGCACGGGTGTATTGGAAATACAAATCGGCGTCGTCAACCTTGTGAGCCTGGATGGCGCTCAAGGCCTTGGCCAAATGGGTTTCGTCCAAGCCAAAAGGCTCGAGCAACAGGGACCTGGCTGTGGCCAGACGTTCAAGAGTGGGTTCGCGTGAAATCATGCTGCCATTGTAGGCAAGCTCAGAAGGCCCTGCTGAACACCGGTCAGCTGGCCTTGTGAGTTTCACGCGCTTAGGTTTGAACCAGTCGTTTGGCTTTGGCAATGGACATCAAAATGCCCAAGCCCAAACCCAATGTGACCATGGCGGTGCCGCCATAGCTGATAAAAGGCAAAGGCACGCCCACCACAGGCAGGATGCCACTGACCATGCCCATGTTGACAAAGGCATAGGTGAAGAAAATCATGCTCAGGCTTGCCGCCAGCAGCCGTGTAAACAAAGACGGTGCCTGACGCGCAATCACCAGCCCCCGATAAATCAGCAGCGAATACCCCGCCAGCAAAAAGAGGCCCCCCAGCAGACCGAACTCTTCGCCGTAAGCTGCAAAAATAAAGTCGGTGGTGCGCTCGGGAATGAACTCCAGGTGGGTTTGTGTGCCCTGCATGAAGCCCTTACCCAGCAAGCCCCCGGAGCCAATGGCAATCATGCCCTGGATGATGTGAAAGCCCTTGCCCAAAGGGTCGCGCGCAGGATCGAGCAAGGTACACACCCGCTGGCGCTGATACTCATGCAGGATTTTCCAGTCCACCCCATCGGCGCACCAGCTCGGCTCCATGATGACCAGCACCACAATCGCCACCAGACCCAGCACCACCGGCGGCACGATCCAGCGCCACTTCAAACCCGCAAAAAAGATCACAGCCAACCCCGAAGCCAACACCAGCAAAGCGGTGCCCAGATCAGGCTGCTTCATGATCAAGCCCACAGGAAGGGCCAGCAGGGCCAGCGCCACGGCAAAGTCCATGCGCGACAAGCGGCCTTCGCGCTTTTGAAACCACCAGGCCAACATCAGCGGCATGGCAATTTTGAGGATCTCGCTGGGCTGAATCACCACGCCCACATTGATCCAGCGGCGAGCACCTTTTTTGGTGATACCAAACACCGCCACCGCAATCAGCAAGGCCACTCCCACGGTGTACAAAGGCACAGCAATCGCCATGAGCTTTTGCGGTGGCATCTGCGCCACCAGCACCAAAATAAAGCCGGCCAGCAGCATGTTGCGCGCATGGTCTACAAATCGCGTGCCATGGTCGTAGCCCGAGGAATACATGATGGTCAGGCCCGCACCCGCCAGCAAGGCCACCGCCAGGGCCAATGGCCCGTCCATACCCTGCAGCCAGCTGCCGATGCGCTGGCGCCAAGTTGGTCGTTGAATGACTGCTCCCATGGGCTGACATTATCGGCCCTGGGCAAACGCTTTGGCGCTAGCATGTGCCCATGAATTCGTCCACGCCTTCCCGTTTGGCCGTCACACACCTGCTGTACCTGCACGGGTTTCGGTCTTCGCCCAACTCCTTCAAGGCGCGCGTACTGGCGCAATGGGTGCAAAACCACCAGCCTGCGGTGCAGTGGGTCTGCCCGCAGCTGCCAGCCTCGCCCCAACAAGCCATTACCTTGGCTTTGTCACTCACCCAGGGCTGGCCACAGGCCACCAGCGCCGTTGTCGGCTCGTCTCTAGGCGGTTTTTACGCCCAATGGCTGGCGCGCACCCTGGGCATGCGCTCGGTCCTGCTCAACCCGGCCGTACACCCCGCCCGTGACCTGGCCAGCCAAATCGGCACCCACCCTGCCTGGCACGACCCCAGCGAGCAGGTGCATTTTCAAAGCGAGTTTGTCGATGAACTGATGCAACTGGAGGCCAGCCTGCCGCCAGCACGCAAGGACAGCCTGGCCATCATTGCCAAAGGCGACGAGGTGCTGGACTGGCGTGAAATGCGGCAGGCTTGCCAGCAGGGGCAGGTGGTCTTGCTGGAGGGCAGCGACCACGGCATCAGCGACTTTGAAAGCCATTTGCCGCAGGTCATCTCGTTTCTGGGCTGGGACTGAAAACCACCCAGCCATGGGACAATGCCGCCCATGTTTGTTTTGTTTGAAGACGCCGGCAAATTCCTGGCCGGCAGGATCCTTTCCGAGGCCGAGGCCTCGGCCCAGGTGGAGCTCGACTCCGGCAAGCGCGCCAAGGTCAAGGCCGCGCATATGCTGCTGCGTTTTGAAAAGCCCGCCCCCGACGAGTTGATGGCCCAGGCCGCCGCTCTGGCGGACAGCATCGAGCTGGACCTGGCCTGGGAATTTGCCCCCGACGAAGAGTTTGGCTTTGCCGATCTGGCCAAGGACTATTTTTCGGCCTCGCCCAGCACGCTGGAGCAAGCCGCGGCCTTGATGCGCCTGCACGAAGCGCCGCACTATTTCCGCCGCGCAGGCAAAGGCCGGTTTCGCAAGGCCTCGGCCGAGATCGTGCAGCAGGCGCTGGCCGCGATTGAAAAGAAAAAGCAGATCCAGGCTCAAATCGAGGACTGGACCGCCCAACTGGTGAAGGGCCAATGCCCTGAGCCGGTGCGCGAGCAGCTCTACAAAATTCTGTTCAAGCCGGACAAAAACACACCCGAATACAAGGCGGTGGTGCAAGCCTCGCGCGAGAGCCAGTTGGATCCGCTGGGCCTGTTGCAACGCGCCGGTGCACTGAACTCGGCCTGGGATTTTCATTGGCAGCGTTTTGTGTTTGAGTGGTTTCCCAAGGGCACGGGTTTTCCCAGCCTGCAGGCCCCGGCCATCACCGACGCCTTGCCTCTGGCGTCCGTGCAAGCCTTCTCGATTGACGATTCGCAAACCACAGAAATTGACGACGCCTTGTCCCTGCAAGGGCTGGGCAGCGGCAGCGTCACAGTGGGCATACACATTGCAGCACCGGGCCTGGCCTTCAAACCTGGCGATGCGATCGACCAGCTGGGCCGCGCCCGGCTGTCCACCGTGTACATGCCGGGCTACAAGGTCACGATGCTGCCCGATGCCGTGGTACAGAACTACACCCTGGCCGAGGGCCAGGCTTGCCCGGCGGTGTCGCTGTACGTGACGTTTGACGAAGCCAGCCTGGAGGTGCAGAGCACCGAAACCAAGCTGGAACGCGTGCCAATCCATGTCAACCTGCGCCACGACCAGCTTGACGACCGCATCACCCAGGCCTGGCTGGAAGGCGCTGACACCACCGACCACGCGGATGTACCCGTCAGCCGCGCCACGCTGGCGTTTTTCTGGCGTCTGGCGCAGACCCTTAAAGCGCGGCGCGAAGTGGTGCGCGGCAAGCCCGAGACCTTCAACCGTCCGGACTACAGCTTCAAGCTCGACCGCGCCAGCAACGACTCGCCACCAAGCGGCGACGAAACCGTGCGCATTGGCGTGCGCCAGCGCGGCGCACCGCTGGACCTGATGGTGGCCGAGGCCATGATCCTGGCCAACAGCACCTGGGGCCAGTGGCTGGCCCAGCTGGGCGTGCCCGGCATCTACCGCAGCCAGGCCAGCCTGGCACCGGGCGTGAAGGTGCGGATGGGCACCAAGGCACTGCCGCACGCGGGCATTGGCGTGCCCAGCTATGCGTGGAGCACCTCGCCGCTGCGTCGCTACACCGACCTGGTCAACCAATGGCAAATCATTGCGTGCGCACGCCACGGTGCCACCGCTGCGCTGGCCGCGCCCTTCAAGCCCAAGGACGCCGAGCTGTTTTCGATCATCAGCGCTTTTGACGCTGCCTACAGCGGCTACAACCAGGTGCAAGGCGGCATGGAACGCTACTGGACGCTGAAGTACCTGCAGCAAAACGCCATCACCGAGCTGGACGCAGCGCTGATCAAGGAAGCGGGCGGCGGCGCCTGGCTGGTGCGTGCAGACACCCTGCCCTTGGTCTTTACCGTCATGGGGGCGCAAGGCCTGCAGCGCGGTGCCAAGGTGCGCGTCAAACTGGGAGAGGTGGACTTGATGGCGCTGGATGTGCACGGCACAGTGCTGGCACACCTGGACGTCCAAGACTGTGCGCCCTCGGGCGATGAAGAGGAAGACGACGTGGTGGCCGGTCCGGTGCACATTGCGGTGGACATGAACGAGGCCGAAGACGCTGCCCAAACCCCTGGAGCAGCTGCATGAGCCCTGCGTCCAACCGCACGCTGATCTGGGCACTGGGCTTATCGGTACTGGCCCATGCCAGCTTGTTGCTTTTGCGCTTTGCAGCGCCCGAGACGTTCAACCGTGTGTTTGAGAACACGCCACTGGAAGTGGTGCTGGTCAATGCCCAAAGCAAGGATGCCCCTCGTAAGGCGCAAGCCCTGGCACAGGTGCAACTGGCCGGTGGCGGCGAGGACACGCTTCAAGTGGGCCTGAGCAGCTCGCCACTGCCGCCCACGGCCATGCCCACCGACGGTGTGGACATTGCCGAGATGCAACGCAAGATCGAAGCCCTGCGCGCCCAGCAAGTGCAGCTGCTCAGCCAACTCAAGCAAGAGCTGGCCGAACTCTCGCGTGACAACGCGGGCAATCAGGGCAACGACCAAGACCGCCAGGCCCGCGAAGAACGCAAAGCGCAGCTGGCTCGCAACCTGGCCCGGATTGAACAAAGTGTCCAGAAAACCCAGCAGGCCCCGCGCAAGCGCTACATCAGCCCCGCCACCCGGGAAGCCGTGTATGCGCTGTATTACGACAAGCTGCGCCGCCTGATCGAGCTCAAGGGCACCGAAAACTTTCCACAAGCCAATGGCCAAAAACTCTACGGCAAGCTGACCATGGTGATCACTGTGGATGCCAGCGGTCAGCTGGTGGGCACCGACGTCGCCGTGACCTCGCACAACCCCTTGCTCGACGAGCGCGCCGTGGCCATTGTGCGAAGCGCGTCACCGTTTGACGCCTTCAGCAGCAAAATGCGCAAACAGGCCGATCAGATTGTGGTGGTGGCGCGTTTCATGTTCTCGCGCGACGATACCTTGCAAACCCGCGTGCTCAGCCCCGAACCCAAACCGTAAATCAAGCACCATGAAAGCATTGATGCGCTGGATCCTGCTGCTGGCCTTGAGTCTGCTGGCTCTACAGCTGTATTTTGTGCTGCGCATCGCTTTGATGGCGGTGGTGGATCCGCAATCCACCACTTTCGAACGCACGCAAATCTGGCGCATCAGCACCCAGCAGCACCGCCTGCCCTGGCGTCAGGAGTGGCGCGACGCCACACAGCTCAGTAACAGTCTCAAACGAGCGGTCATCGCCTCGGAAGACAGCGCTTTTGTGCAGCATCAAGGCATCTGGTGGGATTCGCTGGAACAAGCCTGGGAAAAGAACGCGAAAGCCCAGGCTCGCGCAGAGCAGCAAGCGCAGCGCCGGCCCAACGCCGCCGCCAAGCCCGTCAAGATTGTGGGTGGCTCCACCATCACTCAACAGCTGGCGAAAAACCTGTTCCTCAGCGGCGAGCGCACGCTGGTTCGCAAAGCTCAGGAGATGATGATCACGCTCACGCTCGAAGCGCTGCTGAGCAAACGCCGTATCCTTGAAATTTACCTGAACCATGTGGAATGGGGCGAAGGCGTGTTTGGCGCAGAAGCGGCCGCACAACATTACTTTCGCAAACCCGCGCAGCAACTCGACAACTGGGAAGCTGCGCGGCTGGCGGTCATGCTGCCCCGGCCCCGTTTTTTTGAAAAACAGGCCCAATCGGCTTACCTGAACGAGCGTGCCTTTACCATCACCTCGCGTATGGGGGATGTGCGCATTCCATGAGCACCATCCGTATCTTGGGCATTGACCCCGGCCTGCAGACCACAGGCTTTGGCGTGATTGACATGCAAGGCTCCAAACTCAGCTATGTGGCCAGCGGCGTGATTGAAACCACGCAGGGTGAAATGGGGAACCTGCCCGCCCGCCTGAAGGTGATTTACGACGGTATCCGCGAAATCCACGCCCGCTACCAGCCCGATGTGGCTTCGGCCGAGATTGTGTTCATCAACGTCAACCCCCAAGCGAGCTTGATGTTGGGTCAGGCGCGGGGCTGTTGCGTGACGGCCCTGGTCTCCTGCGACCTGCCTGTTGCCGAATACACCGCCCTCCAGATGAAACAAGCCATCACGGGGCACGGTCGAGCCACCAAGGCGCAGGTGCAGGAAATGGTTAAACGCCTGCTGCAGCTGCCGGGTACGCCCCGACAGGATGCGGCCGACGCCTTGGGTCTGGCCATCACCCACGCGCACGCCAGTCCGTCCATGAACAAGCTGGCCGCGCAAGGTGCACTGCAGCGAAAAACTCACGGAATGTACCGCAGTGGTCGCAGCCACTAAGGCTGTTTCAAGGGGAAATCACCAGGCGGGCTGTAGGCGGGCGTAACCCGTTGGGGCCTGCGCTTCGTTGTTGAAGCTCACAATTTCGTAAGCTTCGGGCTGCGCCAGCAAAGCACGTAGCAGCTGATTGTTCATCGCATGCCCCGAGCGAAAAGCCGTGTAGGCTGCCAGCAGTGGACGACCGACCACATACAGATCGCCAATGGCGTCCAGGATTTTGTGTTTGACGAACTCGTCGTCATACCGCAATCCGTCGGCGTTGAGGACTTTGTAATCGTCCATCACGATGGCGTTGTCCAGGCCGCCACCCAGCGCCAGCCCATGAGAGCGCAGCATTTCCACGTCTTTGGTAAACCCAAACGTGCGGGCACGCGCAATGTCGCGCGCATATACGCCTGCCGAGAAATCAAACTTGACGGTCTGCCCGGTGGAATCCACAGCCGGATGACGGAAATCGATTTCGAAGCTCAGGCTGAAGCCGTGATACGGCTCCAGACGTGCCCATTTGGCTTGCACGCCCTCACCCTCGCGCACCTCGACAGGCTTGAGTACGCGGATGAATTGCTTGGGCGCCTTCTGGGTCACCACGCCTGCACTTTGCAGCAAAAACACAAAGGATGAGGCCGAGCCATCGAGAATTGGCACCTCTTCGGCGGTGATGTCTACATACAGGTTGTCGATACCCAGCCCCGCACAGGCGGACATCAGATGTTCAATGGTGTGGACCTTGGCCGCACCCGTTCCGATGGTGGAAGCCAACCGTGTGTCGGTGATGGCCTGCGCATTGACTGCAATGTCCACGGGTTCGGGCAAATCCACCCGGCGAAACACAATGCCGGTGTCTGCCGGCGCTGGACGCAACGTCAACTCCACGCGCTGCCCGCTGTGCAGGCCGACGCCCACCGCACGGGTCAGGGTTTTGAGTGTTCGTTGTTCAAGCATGGTGTGATTTTAGTTTTATGGGCTCAACCTTGCACGTCGCAAGGCTTCGGCATGTTTCATCTGTCTTTAAGTCGCAAAAAACCGGACAGGCCACAAAGCCTGCCCGGTAAAGAGCATTGCGATACCTGCCGGTGCCCCAGGGCTCCGGCCTTGAGGACCCGAGGTCAGTCCGCCTGCTTGCGCAGGAAGGCCGGGATCTCGATGTCGTCCATGCCGGCAGAAGACATGCCATCCACGCGTGCAGCAGCATGGGTGCGGCTGCTGCGCCAGACGGCCGGCGTGCTCATACCACCAGCCATGGTGGGCGCGGCGACAGCCAGCGTCTCGCTTTCACCACCAACAGCGAACGCAACGTTGTCCGTGCCGGTACGCAGCACTTGGAGGGTAGGTGCGTTGCGACGAGCACCCGCTTTGGACAAGCCTGTGGCCACCACCGTCACGCGAATCTGGTCGCCCAGGGATTCGTCGTAGGCGGTTCCGTAGATCACATGGGCATCTTCCGAAGCGTAAGCACGGATGGTGTTCATGGCTTGCTTGGATTCGGAGAGCTTGAGCGAACCCTTGGCGGCACTGATCAGCACCAGCACGCCTCTGGCGCCGGACAGGTCCACACCGTCGAGCAGCGGGCAAGCCACAGCTTGCTCTGCAGCGATGCGAGCACGGTCGGGACCGCTGGCCAGGGCGGTGCCCATCATGGCCTTGCCAGGCTCGCCCATCACAGTGCGCACGTCTTCAAAGTCGACGTTCACATGGCCAGGCACATTGATGATTTCGGCAATGCCGCCCACGGCGTTCTTGAGCACGTCGTTGGCGTGGGCGAAAGCCTCGTCCTGGGTCATGTCTTCACCCCCAGGCAGCTCCAGCAGTTTTTCGTTGAGCACCACAATCAGCGAGTCCACATTGGCCTCGAGCTCGGCCATGCCTTCGTCGGCATTCTTCATGCGACGGCCACCTTCAAACTCGAAAGGCTTGGTCACCACGCCCACGGTCAGGATGCCCATGTCTTTCGCAATTTTGGCGATCACAGGCGCAGCGCCCGTGCCCGTGCCACCGCCCATGCCCGCAGTGATGAAGAGCATGTGTGCCCCGGCGATGGACTCACGAATCGCAGCCTCTGCAGCCAGCGCAGCCTCACGGCCTTTCTCGGGCTTGCTACCGGCGCCAAGTCCGCTGCCTCCGAGCTGAATGAAGCTGTGCGCCGAGCTGCGAGCCAGGGCCTGCGCGTCAGTGTTGGCGCAGACAAACTCCACGCCCTGGACGTTGCGCTCGATCATGTGCTCGACCGCATTGCCGCCACCACCACCAACACCGATCACTTTGATCTGCGTGCCTTGGTTGAATTCTTCTGTTTCGATCATCTCAATGCTCATGATGTTCTCCTATTGTTGCTACTGCCAGTTGAAGTTGAAAAAAGTAAACAGGTTTGACGCTCGTTTTCGCTTGCGCCGTCGACATCGCCCATCGGGCTGCGCGGCAGGGGGGCTGCCCTGCTGAAGCAGATGTCCGTGAAAAACCATCAAAAGTTCCCCACGATGAAGTCCTTGAAACGGGTGAACGCGTTGTTCACCGAGCTCTTTTTCTGCGTGACCTTGAAGCCGCGCAGGCGCGCCAGGCGGGCTTCTTCGAGCAAGCCCATCACGGTCGCTGCACGCGGCTGACCAACCATGTCCGACAGTGCGCCGCTGTATTTGGGAATGCCCCTGCGCACAGGCTTGAGGAAAATGTCTTCGCCCAACTCGAGCATGCCCGGCATGACAGCGCTACCGCCAGTCAGCACGATGCCCGAGGACAAGACTTCTTCGTAGCCCGACTCGCGGATCACTTGTTGAACCAGCGAGAAAATTTCTTCCACCCTGGGCTCGATCACCCCGGCCAACGCCTGCTGACTGAGCATGCGCGGGCCGCGATCGCCCAGGCCAGGAACCTCCACCTGTGCCTCGGCATTGGCGAGCAACTGCTTGGCGTACCCGTTTTCGACCTTGATGTCTTCCGCATCTTTGGTGGGTGTGCGCAAAGCCATGGCGATGTCGCTGGTGATCAGGTCACCGGCAATCGGAATGACGGCGGTGTGACGAATGGAGCCGCCGGCGAAGATGGCCACATCAGTGGTGCCAGCGCCAATGTCCACACAAGCCACCCCGAGTTCGCGCTCGTCTTCGGTCAGCACGGCCAGGCTCGACGACTGAGGGTTGAGCAACAGCTGATCCACTTCAAGACCACAGCGACGAACGCATTTGATGATGTTCTCGGCCGCGCTTTGCGCCCCAGTCACGATGTGCACCTTCGCTTCCAGGCGCATGCCGCTCATGCCAATTGGCTCCTTGACCTCCTGCCCGTCGATCACGAACTCCTGCGGCGCCACCAGCAACAAGCGCTGATCCGATGAGATGTTGATGGCACGCGCCGTTTCCATGACACGGGCAACGTCGGCAGGGCTGACTTCCTTGTCCTTGATGGCCACCATGCCACTGGAGTTGAGGCCGCGGATGTGACTTCCGGTGATGCCCGTGTTCACACGCGTGATCTTGCAGTCAGCCATCAACTCGGCCTCTTTGAGGGCTTGCTGAATGCTCTGCACCGTAGCGTCGATATTGACCACCGCACCTCGTTTGAGCCCATTGCCGGGCGCAATCCCCAGGCCGGCCAACTTGAGGTCGCCAGAGGCCATGACCTCGGCCACGACCACCATGACTTTGGACGTGCCAATGTCCAGACCAACGACCAGATCTTTGTATTCTTTAGCCATTTGTCATTTCACCATTCAGATCAAATTCAGAAATCAAATTACCCACACTCATGACTTTCGTCCTGTTGCCTGTCCGGGCTCAAGCGTGGTCACCCCCTTGAGCCGTACTGCATACCCGTTTTCATGCCGCAAATCGGCGCTTTGCAGATCCGTGGGTGCACGTCCATAACGTGCCGCCACTTGCGACAAGGTTTTCCAGAACACCTCCAGGCGAGCCAACACCTCCTGAGTGCTGCCTTTGCCCAACTCGATGTCTGCGCCGCTGGTGGTTTCGACGGTCCAGGTACCACGACTGGAAAGCTGCAGTCGGTCCACCACCAGATCCATGCCTTGCAGCAATGGCTGCAGCTGTTGGTACATCTGCAGAACCTGCAAGGACTGACCTTGCGGACCATCAAAGCGGGGCAAGTGCTCCACATCGGCATCGTCAGCCTGCGCTTCGAATAACTGCCCGTAGCGATTGACCATCACGCTGCTGCTGGCGTTGTCGCCCCAGGTCGCCACAGGGTGATGCTCGAGCAAGGAAACCCTCAACCGGTTCGGAAACTCGCGCTGCACCACGGCATGCCGCACCCACGGCACGGACTCAAAGCTGCTGCGCACGCGCTGCAGGTTCATGGTGAAAAAATTACCTGCCATCTGGGGTAAGACATTGGCACGCAAGGTCACTTCGTTGTTGTGCATCAGTTCACCTTGCACTGTGATGCGTGTGAAGTTGAACAACGGCAAGCGCACCAGCCAGGCCAGGCTGCCGTACATGACCACGCTGACAGCAACCACAGCCAGCACACTGGCCGTCAGGTTCATCAGACGGACATCTACGGGCAGAACCTGGCGTTCAGTCATGACGCGAGCTCCTGAGGTAATGCGTTGTCCAGCTGCGCGGCCTGCAGCAGCTGCAGGCACAGCTGCTCGTAACTGATGCCAGCGGCGCGCGCAGACATGGGCACCAGCGAGTGACCCGTCATGCCGGGCGAGGTATTGATTTCAAGCAGGTAGGGTTGACGCGTGCGTCCATCGATCATCACGTCAATGCGGCCCCAGCCGCGACAGCCCAGCACCTGGTAGGCCTTGACCACCAAAGCCTGAATGGCCAGCTCTTCTCCCTCTGGCAAGCCACAGGGCACCAGGTATTGGGTATCGTCCGTGAAGTACTTGTTCTGGTAGTCGTAGTTGCCGTCTGGCGCCACGATACGAATCACTGGCAGAGCGTGGGCAGCGTCACCATGGCCCAGCACCGGGCACGTGACCTCGTCGCCAACGATACACTGCTCGCACAAAATGTCGGCATCGCAACGTGCAGCTTCCTGCAGCGCCGGCTTCAATTGATCGACACGGTCCACACGGGTCACGCCAATCGAGGAGCCCTCGCGTGCCGGCTTGACGATCATCGGCAGGCCCAGCTGTGCGACCAGGTCATTCACATCCACACCTTCCATGTCGGCGCGATGCACCAGCACATGGGCAGGCGTGGGCAAACCTTCGGCTACCCAGACACGCTTGGTCATGACCTTGTCCATGGCGATGCTCGAAGCCATTACGCCCGAGCCCGTGTAAGGGATACCCAAGAGTTCCAGTGCACCTTGCACCGCACCGTCTTCACCATAGCGCCCATGCAAAGCAATGAAGCAGCGTTGCACGCCCTGCGCCTTGAGAGCGCTCAGGTCCTGCTCTGCAGGGTCAAATGCCTGCGCATCAACGCCCGAAGTCTGAAGGGCCTTGAGTACGCCCTGCCCCGACATCAGCGAGACCTCGCGTTCGGCAGACAAGCCCCCCAACAGCACCGCGACCTTACCCAGGTTCATCGTGCACCCCCCAGTTCCACCACCTGTGCAGGTACCGCACCGATCGAGCCAGCGCCCATGCACATCAGAACATCGCCATCGCGGGCATTGTTCAAAATGGTTTGTGGCATGTCGGCAATCTGCTCGATGAACACGGGTTCGAGCTTTCCTGTCACGCGTAAGGCGCGAGCGAGCGAGCGACCATCGGCCGCCACGATCGGCGCCTCGCCTGCGGCATAGACCTCGGACAAGAGCACGGCATCACAGCCCTGGCTGATGACTTTGACGAAATCTTCAAAACAATCGCGGGTACGGCTGTAACGGTGAGGCTGAAAAGCCAGCACCAGCCGGCGCCCCGGGAAAGCGCCACGCGCAGCAGCCAGCGTGGCCGCCATTTCCACGGGGTGATGACCGTAGTCATCGATCACTGTGAAGTGCCCTTGTCCATCGGCCGTGCACACATCGCCATAGCGCTGAAAACGTCGACCCACACCCTTGAACTCGGCCAGCGCTTGTTGAACCGCCGTGTCCGGCACGCTCAACTCCACAGCCACCGCAATGGCTGCCAGCGCGTTGCGCACATTGTGCTCACCGGCCAGATTCAGGACCACGTCCATGTCAGGCAAGGTCACGCCGTTGCGGCGTTGGACCGTGAAATGCATTTGCCCGTTCTCGGCTCGCACATTGACGGCGCGAACCTGCGCGCCTTCATTCAACCCATAGGTGGTCACAGGACGAGCCACCTCATCCACGATGGAGCGCACACCAGCGTCGTCAATGCACACAATCGCGGTGCCGTAAAACGGCATCTTGTGCAGGAACTCGACAAAGGCCTGCTTGAGACGCCCCAAATCGTGACCATAGGTTTCCATGTGGTCTGCATCGATGTTGGTCACCACCGCCATGACGGGCAGCAGATTCAAAAACGATGCATCGGACTCGTCGGCCTCGACCACGATGTAGTCGCCAGTACCCAGCTTGGCGTTGGCCCCTGCGCTATTGAGGCGCCCACCAATCACAAAGGTTGGATCCAGCCCAGCAGCACCCAGCACGCTGGCCACCAGGCTGGTGGTGGTGGTTTTGCCATGGGTGCCCGCAATAGCCACGCCTTGTTTGAGACGCATCAATTCGGCCAGCATGACCGCACGCGGCACGATCGGAATGTGCCGCTCACGAGCAGCCAGCACCTCGGGGTTATCCGGTGTGACGGCGGTGGACGTCACCACAGCATCGGCGGCCTTGACGTTGCTTTGCGCATGACCCACATGGGTCTCGATACCCAGACTTGCCAGGCGCCTTAAGGTGGCGCTGTCGCTCAAGTCCGAGCCTGAAATTCGGTACCCAAGGTTAAGCAGGACTTCGGCTATGCCGCTCATGCCCGAGCCCCCGATGCCAATGAAATGAATGTTTCGGATGGCGTGCTTCATGCCAGCAACTCCTCACAGGCCATCACCACCTCCCTGGTGGCGTTTGTTTTACGTTGTTCGAAAGCGCGCTGTGCGCACTGCTTGAGTGTTTCGCGGTCCAGGGTGCGCAAACGCGTGGCGAGATCCTGCACCGATAAATCGGACTGCTGCACCACCCAGCCGCCGCCCTGTTGCACCAGGAAACGGGCGTTCGTGGTCTGGTGGTCGTCCACCGCGAACGGGAAGGGCACAAACAAGGCCGCTGCACCCACAGCGGCAATTTCAGCCACAGTGCTGGCGCCTGCGCGTGCAATGATCAAGTCTGCCTGTGCAAATGCGCTGGCGGTGTCTTCGATGAAGGGCGTCAATTGAGCCTGGACGCCAGCTTGTGCATAAGCTGCACGCAGTGCGTCAATTTGTTTGGCGCCACTTTGATGCGTCACGTGTGGACGGTCCGTCTCGGGCATCAGGGCCAAGGCCTGCGGCACCACGTCATTGAGGGCTTTGGCTCCAAGGCTGCCCCCCACCACCAGCACGTTGAGCGGGCCCGTGCGCCCTGCAAACCGCGTGGCCGGTTCGTCTTGCATCAAAAACCCCTGGCGCAACGGGTTACCCACCCACTGCGCTCCCGGCAAGACGTTTGGAAACGCTGTGAAGACCCGGTCTGCAAGACGCGCCAGCACCTTGTTGACCAGCCCCGCGATCGAATTTTGCTCGTGCAGCACGAGCGGTTTGCCCCACAGGGTGGCCATCATGCCGCCGGGGAAAGTGATGTAACCACCCAGGCCAATCACCACATCGGGCTGCACACGTCGGATCACCTGAAGGCTTTGCCAACAGGCTCGCAACAGACGCAAGGGCAGCAAGGCCAAAGTTTTGATGCCTTTGCCCCGCACGCCACCAAACTGCACCGCTTCGAATACGAAGCCCCGTGGCGGCACCAGTTGTGCTTCCATGCTGTCGGGGGCCCCCAGCCAGTGGACCTGCCAGCCTTGCTCGCGCAAAGCCTCGGCCACCGCCAGACCCGGAAAGATGTGTCCGCCTGTACCCCCCGCCATCACCAGTGCTTTGCGAAGCTTCATGCGCGACCTCCCCGCATGAGCTGCTTGTTTTCTGCATCAATGCGCAGCACCACAGCAATGGCCATCAAATTGAGCAAGATGGCCGATCCACCATAGCTCATCAAAGGCAGGGTCAAGCCCTTGGTGGGCAAGGCCCCCAGGTTCACGCCCATGTTGATGAAGGACTGAAACCCCATCCAGATGCCCACACCCTGAGCCACCAGCCCGGCAAAGACCTTGTCCATGGCGATGGCCTGGCGGCCAATCACCATGATGCGCCGCGTCAGCCATAAAAACAGCATGATCACCAAGGTCACCCCCACCAGGCCAAACTCTTCGCCAATGACCGCGAGCAGGAAGTCGGTATGCGCCTCGGGCAACCAATGCAGTTTTTCGACACTCGCGCCCAAGCCCACGCCAAAAATTTCGCCTCGTCCAATCGCGATCAAGGAGTGCGAGAGCTGATAGCCGCGCCCCAGTGCGTACTCGGCACTGAAGGGGTCAAGGTAGGCAAATATCCGGTCCCGGCGCCACGGCGAGAGCACAATCATCAGCACAAACGCACCCACGAGCACACTCAGGATCATGAAGAACATCCGGGCGTTGACTCCCCCCAGAAACAGGATTCCCATAGCTGTGATGGCCAGCACCATGAAAGCGCCCATGTCGGGCTCGGCCAGCAGCAACACACCGGCCATGGCCACAGCAGCTCCCATGGGCAGTACCGCCTTGAAAAAGCGCTCTTTCACGTCCATTTTGCGCACCATGTAATCGGCGGCATAAATGATGGTCGCCAGCTTGGCCAATTCAGACGGCTGAAAATTCATGACCCCCAGGGAAATCCAGCGACGGGCTCCGTTGACGCCCTTGCCAATGTGCGGCACCAGCACCACAGCGAGCAACAGCAGCGCGATCAGGAACAGCGGCCTGGCCAATCGCTCCCAAGTCTGCATAGGGATCTGGAATGTCACCAGTGCGGCCACAAACGCCACACCGATCGAGAAGACGTGCTTGACCAGAAACTGCGTTGAAGCGTAGTTGGCAAAGCGCGGGTTGTCCGGCATGGCAATTGACGCCGAATACACCATGACCATGCCCCACATCAGCAAGGTCACCACGACCGCCACCAGCTGACGGTCAACACCCTGCATATGTGCAGGCGACACTTGTCCGTTGTGGACGAATTCGTATCCACCCAGATTGACCGGTAAATGCACCGCACTGGAGCTCTGCGCCTGCAAACGTCCACCCGTGAACGCACCTGTCAGGCGCGACAGCGACTGACGCAGACGCTCGAACAGGGACAGGTGTTCGCTCACAGCGCACCCTCCATGCTGAGACCGCTGTCAAGCGCCAGCGACTGCACTTCGTCGCAAAAGACCTGGGCACGGTGGGCATAGTTGTCAAACATGTCCATGCTGGCACACGCGGGTGACAACAACACCGCATCGCCAGCTTGTGCCAGCGCTTGCGCTTTGCGCACAGCTTCGGGCAGGGTCGGGCAATGCACCTTGGGCAGATTGACACCCTGCAAAGCCTCCTCAATCAGAGCCGCATCTTTGCCGATCAGGACCACGGCACGCGCAAAACGCTGCACCGGTTCTTGCAAGGGCGAGAAATCCTGCCCCTTGCCATCGCCCCCCAGAATGACCACGATGCGACGGTCAGCACCCAGCCCCTCCAACGCGGCCACGGTGGCGCCCACATTGGTGCCTTTGCTGTCGTCCACGTATTCCACGTCATGGACCACAGCCACGGGTTGCACACGGTGCGGCTCGCCTTCGTATTCACGCAAACCGTAGAGCATCGGCCCCAGGGCACAGCCCGCAGCGCTGGCCAGCGCCAAAGCGGCCAGCGCATTGCTGGCGTTGTGCCGGCCGCGAATACGCAGGGCATCTGCTGGCATCAAGCGCTGGATGAAGAGCTCTTCCTCCTCGCCCTTTCGGCGCTTGCGGGTTTCATCCGCCTCTTGGGCGCGCACCAGCCAGGCCATGCCATTGACCACTTCCAGCCCCCAGTCGCCCGGACGTTGAGGCATGCTCAGACCAAACGTGGTGTGCGCACGCACCACTGGTTTTTGCAGCTTGACGCGCACTGGCTCAGGCAACATGGCCATCACGGCTGCGTCTTCGCGGTTGAGCACCATCAAACCCGTCTGCCCAAAAATGCGGGCTTTCGCATCGGCATAGGTCTGCATCGAGCCATGCCAATCCAGATGATCTTGCGTGACGTTGAGTACCGTGGCCGCTGTGGGTTCAAAGCCTTCACTGCTGTCAAGCTGAAAGCTCGACAACTCCAGCACCCAGACCTGCGGCAGCACACGGGCCATCGCCGACAACGCTGTGGGGGCATTGACTGTCAGCGGCAGCAGGTCTTCATCATCATCCGTGGACACGTCCTCGGCGTGTGTCGCCTGATCTTGCATGGCCATGTCTTGCGTCGGCACATCCAGATCCTCGTCGGCCTCTTCCTGGTCCAGCTTGTGCGTTTGAACCTGTGCGATTGTGGGTGCTGTCGCCTCTGCAGCCATCCGCTGGGCTTCGGCTTGTTGCGCTTCCAGTTCCTGCTGCTCCAGCACGGGCGCGTCTACTTCGGCCTGGGCAATGGCCTGGGCCAAGGTGTCCAGCAAGGTCGGGCCAATGTTGCCAGCGACCTTGACGGTTTTGCCGGCCCGCGCCACCAACTGACCTGTCAGTGAGGTCACGGTGGTCTTGCCATTCGTACCGGTAATGCCTAGCACTTTGGGTGCATAGGCAAAGCGCTCGCTCAAGTCCTTGAGGCCGGCAGCAAACAGGCTAAGTTCTCCCCCTTGCCACAGGCCCGCCGCGCGTGCGGCAACCACCACAGGTGCCACCACTTCAGGAGCCAGACCGGGGCTGCGGAAGACTGCACGGATGGGCGTGCCCTCAACCAAGGTGGCGCTGAAGGCCCCTCCCACAAACTGGACTTGCGGCCACTCGGCTTGAAGCGTAGCCAGTTGCGGCGGCGCTTCGCGTGTGTCAGCCACGGTGACCACGGCTCCATGGCGCGCACACCAGCGCGCCATGGCCAGGCCCGAAGCGCCCAGGCCGAGAATCAGAACATGGAGGTCACGCAGCTGTTGCATCGCTTACCTCAGCTTCAGGGTGGACAAACCCACCAGACACAGCAGCATGGTGATGATCCAGAAACGCACGACAACTTGCGTTTCTTTCCAACCGCTCTTTTCAAAATGGTGATGCAACGGCGCCATCTTCAAGATGCGTCGACCCTCACCGAATTTCTTTTTCGTATATTTGAAGTACGTCACCTGCAGCATGACCGACAAGGCTTCGACCACGAAGATCCCCCCCATGATGGCCAGCACGATTTCCTGGCGCACGATGACCGCGATGGTGCCCAGCGCAGCCCCCAGCGCCAATGCCCCCACATCCCCCATGAAGACCTGGGCTGGGTGGGTGTTGAACCACAAGAAGGCCAATCCAGCTCCAGCCATGGCGGCGCAGAAAATCAGCAACTCACCCGAGCCCGGAATGTGGGGAAAGAACAAGTATTTGGAATACACCGCGCTGCCCGTGACGTAGGCAAAGACACCCAATGCCGAGCCCACCATGACCACCGGCATGATGGCCAGGCCATCGAGCCCGTCGGTCAGGTTGACCGCGTTGCTCGAGCCCACAATGACCAGATAGGTCATGATCACAAAACCGAACACGCCCAGCGGGTAGCTGACCTCCTTGAAGAAGGGCACCATCAAACCGGCCTTGGGCGGCAGGTTCACATCGAAACCGGACATGACCCATTTGCCAAAGAGCTCGAGCACACGCAGGTTGGACACCTCGGAGATGCTGAACACAAGGTACAAAGCAGCCACCAGTCCAATCATTGACTGCCAGAAGTACTTTTCGCGCGACCGCATGCCTTCGGG
>JALRIL010000077.1 GCA_023255445.1 Limnohabitans sp.
CGAGCGACCCGTTCACAGGTGCCACCATCACTGCGCATCACTTGCTGTACAACCGCAACGCCATCTTCACCGGTGGCATTCGACCGCACTACTACTGCCTGCCGATCTTGAAGCGAGAGACGCACCGCCTGGCCCTGCTGCAGGCCGCCACCAGCGGCCATGCGAAATTCTTCCTGGGCACCGACAGCGCGCCGCATCCCGCTCACCTCAAAGAGCACGCCACCGGTTGCGCCGGTTGCTACACCGCACACGCGGCCATCGAGATGTATGCCGAGGCGTTTGACAACGCGGGCGCGTTGGACAAGTTCGAAGCGTTTGCCAGCTTCAACGGGGCCGATTTCTACGGCTTGCCGCGCAACACGGGAACCCTCACGCTGCGTCGTGAAAGCTGGACCTGCGCCGAGTCGTTTGCCTTTGGCGAAGCTGAGCTCAAGCCCCTTCGCGCTGGCGAGGCGCTGCCTTGGCGCATGGTGCGCGCCTGAAGGCTGTGCTCACGAGACCCTTGCATCGCGCAGCGGGAGAGCGCTGCATAGGCGCAGACCCGGCTCTGCTGGGGGTGCGCGACATTGACTGGACGGCGCCCTGGCTTGCCGACTGGCGATCTGTGGGCCAGCCGCTGGCCCAGCGTATTGCTGCAGGTCAGCCGCAAGCCGAGGTCTTGACCTCGGCAGGCCTTGCTCCGGTTGCCTTTGTTCCGCAAGAGGACATGCCTGCCGGCACGGCCTACGAAGCCTTTATTCGAGAAACCCGCCAGGTGCCCACGCGTGAAGGCTTGCACGACTTTTTCAACGCACTGTGCTGGATGCATTTTCCGCAGACCAAGCGCCATCTCAATGGCATGCAAGCCGCCGAAATTGCACGCGATGGCGTGCAAGCCCGGCGCGGTCCTGTGCGCGATGCCATCACCGTGTTTGATGAAAACGCTCTGCTCATTCAAGTGCCAGACTGCGTCTGGCAGGCGCTTGCAGAACATCGCTGGCATGATGCCCTGGTGGTGCAGCGCATGCACTGGCAAAGCGTTCGCCTGTGGGTGTTCGGTCACGCCGTGCTCGAAAAACTGGTGCGGCCTTACACCTCCATCACTGCGCATTTGTGGCGAGTGCCGCAATCGGTGCCCCCCACGGCGCTGGACGCATGGCTGGTTCAGGACCTGAGCGCCGACAAACTGGCCGTCAAACCCTTCAGTCCCTTGCCTTTGCTGGGCGTGCCGGGATGGTGGTCCGCCAACGAAGACCCCCTCTTTTACGCTGATGCGCAGGTGTTCCGGCCTCGTCGCAAAGCCGGGCCAGTGGCGCAATAACCCCGGCCATGTCAGGAAATAATCGCGGCGCATTGAATTTGACGTCGCACTGCTTCATATTCATGTCTGCGCGCACGATGCGCCGTTATTGACAAGGGAAATTCATGAAAAGAATCATGCTGTTTGTGATGACCAACCTGGCTGTTGTGCTGGTCTTGGGGGTTGTTGCCAATGTGCTGGGCGTTAACCGTTACCTGACGGCCAATGGCCTGAATCTCGGGGCCTTGCTGGGCTTTGCCCTGATCATGGGTTTTGGTGGCGCCATCATCTCCTTGCTGATGAGCAAGCCCATGGCCAAATGGTCCGCTGGGGTGCACATCATTGAGCAGCCGCGCAACCAGGACGAAGCCTGGATTTTGGAAACCGTGCGCAAATTCGCCGACAAGGCGGGCATTGGCATGCCGGAAGTGGGCATTTTTGAGGGTGACCCCAATGCGTTTGCCACGGGCGCCTTCCGCGATTCTGCACTGGTGGCAGTGTCTACGGGCTTGCTGCGCAACATGACCAAAGACGAGGTCGAGGCGGTGATTGGGCACGAAGTGGCGCACATTGCCAATGGCGACATGGTCACCATGACCCTGATTCAGGGGGTGATGAACACCTTTGTGGTGTTCCTCTCGCGTGTCATTGGCTATGCGGTCGACAGCTTCCTGCGCAAAGGCGATGACGAGCGCTCGGGCCCAGGCATGGGCTACTTTGTGACCACCATCGTGCTCGATCTTGTGCTGGGTTTTCTGGCCGCCATCATCGTGGCCTGGTTCAGCCGCCAGCGTGAGTTTCGCGCCGATGCCGGTGCGGCGCAACTCATGGGCCGCAAGCAGCCCATGATCAATGCCCTCGCGCGCTTGGGTGGTTTGCACAGTGGCGAATTGCCCAAGAGCGTGGCGGCGTTTGGTATTGCCGGGGGCATGGGCCAGCTGTTCTCGACCCATCCGCCCATTGAAGCGCGCATCAACGCGCTGCAGGCTCTCTGATGCCCTCGCTTTCTGCCAGATCAACCTGGCAGAAAGCCTTCAATCGAGAGGTAGCGCTCGCCGGTGTCGTAGTTAAAGCCCAGGACCGTAGCGCCTGCGGGCAGATCCGGCAGCTTTTGGGCAATCGCAGCCAGCGTAGCGCCGGACGAAATCCCCACCAGCAGACCTTCCTCACGCGCTGAACGGCGGGCGTATTCGCGGGCGGCCTCCGCGTCCACCTGGATCACACCATCAAGCAAGGACGTGTCCAAATTGCGTGGCACAAAGCCAGCGCCAATGCCCTGGATCGGGTGGGGCGCAGGCGTACCCCCTGAAATCACGGGCGATGCGGCAGGCTCGACCGCAAACACCTTGAGTTGGGGAAACTTGGCTTTAAGCACTTTGGCGGTACCCGACAAGTGGCCGCCTGTGCCTACCCCGGTGATCAATGCATCGATGCCCTCGGGAAAATCAGCCAGGATTTCTTGCGCGGTGGTGCGCACGTGCACCTCGACGTTGGCCGGGTTTTCAAACTGCTGCGGCATCCATGCACCCGGCGTGGTGGACAGCAGTTCTTCGGCGCGCGCAATAGCGCCTTTCATGCCTTTCTCGCGCGGCGTCAAATCGAAGGTGGCACCATAGGCCAACATCAAGCGGCGTCGCTCAATGCTCATGCTGTCAGGCATGACCAGGATCAGTTTGTAGCCTTTGACGGCGGCGACCATGGCCAAGCCGATGCCAGTGTTGCCTGAGGTGGGCTCGATGATGGTGCCGCCGGGCTTTAATAGGCCACGGCTTTCGGCATCTTCCACCATGGCCAGTGCAATACGGTCCTTGACCGAGCCCCCAGGGTTGCTGCGTTCGGACTTGATCCAGACTTTGGCGCCTGCGCCAAACAGACGGTTGATGCGGATGTGGGGCGTGTTGCCAATGGTTTGAAGAACGTTGTCGGCTTTCATGGGGTCTCGCATGTGTGTGAAATCAACAGCACCATTCTGCGGCATCCTTTAGACACGCGCAGACATGAGGGTATGGCCTGCGGTGATAATGAGGGGGTGAAGCTTTCCAGACCGCCGCTGGTGCATGTGCCGAAAGGCCGCACTGGAGGAACGTCCGGACTGCACAGGACAGCGTAGGAGGTAACACCTCCCCACCGCAAGGTGAGGATCAGAGCAACAGAGACGAGCCGCTTGAGTGCGGGTGAAACGGGCAATCTCTACGCGCAGCAATACCAAGTAGGCCAGCGTTGATGTGGTTCCGCAGAGCTGGCGGGTAGGTAGCATCGAGCCGGGTGGGCGACCCCTGGCCCAGATTAATGGCGGTCACGCAGCGGGCAACCGCTGTGCACAGAATCCGGCTTATCGGAAAGCTTCACACTTTTTCAGGCATGAAAAAAGCCCACACGCAGGTGGGCTTGGATGCGGGAGCGCTAGGCGCTTAGCTGCGCGAAGTCAGCAAGGAGCCCGCCAGGGCAAACACCGAGTTGGGCGCATTGACCTTGGGCGATTGCAGTGATTTCGGGCGGGCAAATACGCCGCGCCGGGTGTTACTGACGTTGGCCGGCGGCTCCACCTTGACCCCTTTGTTTCGCTGTTCAGCCACCAGTTGACGCAGGCTGATGGACTGCAGATGTGCCAGCATCTGGTCGTGCAGACCTGCCCAGAGCTCGTGACGCATCCAGGTGCTGGATTCGATGCCCTCTTCTTGTTCCGGGGCGTCCACGGCTGCCACGATATCGGCCATGGTGATTTTTTCCGCATTGCGGGCCAACGAATAACCACCTCCGGGGCCACGGGTGCTTTCCACCAGCTCGGCCTGACGCAACTTGCTGAAGAGTTGCTCGAGGTAGGACAGGGAAATCTGGTGTCGGGCGCTGATGGCGGCCAGGGCCACAGGGCCGTGGTCCTCACGCAAGGCCACATCAATCATGGCGGTCACGGCAAAACGGCTTTTAGTGCTCAAACGCATGGTGTTCTCCTTTGCTGCGTTCAGGTCCGGGGCTTGTGACCACCGGGCCTGTCTGGTGCGCCACCCAAAGGGGCAGCACGAGTGAGTGATGACTCATTGTCGCAGACACATCCCTACATAAGGTTTCTGGGGTGTAAATCAAGATGAAATTACGATAAAGGCAAAAATTAAAACTTTTCGCCGAATTTCAGCAAGCGCCAAGTATCTGGTGTGAGTGGGCGCAAACTCTTCTGGCCAATGCGTTGGCGAAGCAAATGCCATTGATCAGGCGGCAGACGGTCGGCGATCGCCGGCAGCCAACCCGGCGCTTCGGGGGTGGGGGTGATCACGCGCAGGCTGCCACGTGTCTGCTGGCGTTGGCTGATGCTGCAGCGTACCTGCCAGCTTTGGAGTTGCTGCAGGATTGCGTCCAGGGCATGGGCTGGCACCGACAGCATCCATTCCGCTTCCAGCGGACGTTGTCGGTCTGCAAAGCGCTGCAACACCATCGGGTCGTTGCTCCAAACCTCCAGCCCCGAAACCGGACCCGGGGGCAGGGGGCACAAGGGGGCATGCTTGTGCAAACCCGCAGGTACGGGTGCATCCGCATGGTCAATGTGGGCTGCAGGCCAGCTGCGCGGAGCGGGTGCATGGGCCAATACGGTCCAGCGCGCATCCACGCGTGGAGGGCGCTGGCCGGGCAACACCTGCACTTGCTGGGCAAGCACACGTCGCGCAGGGTCGTTCACCACTTGTCCGTCCACCTGCACTGCTCCCGAAGCAATCCAGGCTTCGGCCTGGCTGCGTGAGCAGTGTTGCAAAGCGGCCACCACCTTGGACAGGCGCAGTCCTTCAGGGCTCAATGGGGTCATGCCTGCAAGGTCTCGCGAATGTGGTCTACGTGTGCCTGCAAGGACCGCGCCGCTACAGGCCACAGTCGTGGCGGAACATCGGCGTAGGCGTGTTCCACCCATTGTTGAAGCGTACCGTGGGGCAGGGCCTGCATGGCTGCCGCAATTTTGGCTTCGCGCTTCAAGCGATGCGTCTTCAGTTGCGCGATGGCTTGCCTGGCAAAGCCCAGCACATGACCATGTGCAGGCAAGATGAACTCCACATCAAACTGTGCGCAAGCTGCATCCAGCACGTCCAATGAATTCAAGTAATCGCCCATGTGTCCATCGGGCGGGTCAATCACTGTGGTGCTGCCATTGAGGATGTGGTCCCCCGAGAACAGCAAGCCATCTTCCTCAAGCACCAGGCACACATGGTTGGCCGCATGGCCCGGGGTGTGAATGGCGCGCAGGGTGTGGGTGATGTCTGCGCCTTGCAGCGTGAGGCATTGACTGTCATGCAACTCGCGGTCCGGCTTGAACAAGCTGTGCGCCCGCGCCGTGCGGCGCGAGGCCAGGCCCAAAATTGGTGGCTTGCTGGCGCACAGGGCTTGCAGTGGCGTCGCCCCCGGCGAATGGTCAGGGTGTGAATGGGTGCAGACAATCGCGTGAATATGCCCCCCGGCTGCGCGCCACAGTCGCTCCAGATGTTCGGGGTCAGCCGGCCCAGGGTCGATGACGATGAACCCGCTGTGGGCATCCCCCACCAGGTAGCTGTTGGTGCCGGGACCCGTCATCACACCTGGGTTGGGAGCCGTCAGCCGCTGGACATTCCTGAGCAAGGACACCGCGTGCTCGCTTTGCCAGTCCAGGTGGTGGGTCATTTGTCCGTCTGGGCAGACCAGGGCCAATTCGCCAAAAGGCGGTTCGTGCTCCATGTAGCGTGCTTCCTGCCCGGCCAGCCAGCCAGCGCGAGGGCAACTGGTCCACAGCGGCTCCTCTGTAGCGGCACAGGCGGCCAGGACCTCATCGACGGTGTCCCAAGTCTTCAGTCGCTCAAGTGTGCGGATGGTCGGGAAAATAATGAGAAATTGCCCGGCTTCATGGCGGGCCAGTGCGTCGGCTGGACGCACCCAGACGGGTTCGAACTGTTCCGCTTCATCGGCCACAGGTGTCTGGCCCTCGGGCATGCGGGCCACCAAAAAAGGCACATTGAAGCGGCGGGGCAAGTCGCGGTCGGTGATCCAGTGCGCCAGCACGTAGACTTGGTCGGCGGCAAGCTGCAGGCCTCGCGCCTGGCATTGCGCAGCGAAGGGGGCCTGGCGGTCCAATGCTGCCAGATCCGCCTCACCGGCCCAGCGTCCATCGGCATGCCGCGCCAGCAAAACACCCAGCTCTTCAAAGCTTTCGCGAATAGCGGCGATGGCCTGGGTCAAGTGCAGGTCGCTTTGACCCGTGCGGCGCTGCGCCAGCGCGTGCGCTTGGGCGTCTGCGGTATCGATTACTCCACCCGGAAAAACAAATGCGCCTGGGGCAAAGCTCGCCGTCATGGCGCGACGGGTCATGAGCACTTCCAGGCCTTGGGCGCCATCGCGCAACAGCAAAACCGTGGCTGCCTCGCGTAGCGGGGCCGGCGTGTGGGCAGGGTGCAGGAGTTGAGTGCTTCGAACCATGCGCCATTATGGTCTGCACAAGGGATAATGCCCTGTATGCGCATTCGCTTTACCAAAATGCAGGGTGCGGGCAATGACTTTGTCGTGCTCGACGAAACCCTAGGCCGCCTGAACCTGTCCACGGCTCAATACCGATTTCTGGCAGATCGTCACTTTGGCGTGGGGGCTGATCAGATCCTGAGCGTGCGGCCATCGCCCGCGCCGGGCCTGGATTTCGAATATGTGATTCACAACGCTGACGGTGGCGAAGTGGAGCACTGCGGCAACGGTGCACGTTGCTTTGTTCGCTTTGTGCGCGATCAAGGGTTGACCGACAAGCGTACCGTGCGCGTGAAGGTGCAAAAGGGCCAGATCGAACTGACCATGAATGCCGATGGGCGTGTCTGTGTGGACATGGGGGCGCCAGTGTTTGATTGGCCACAGGTCCCTTTCAACCCCGAGGGCTTGAACCACATCGAGGTCAATGGCTGGCCTGTGTTTGATCTGCCGTTAGGTGAGCAGGGGACGGCCCGGGTGGGTGTGGTGTCCATGGGCAATCCACATGCGGTGCAACGTGTGGATGACGTGGACACGGCTCCGGTGCTCACGCAAGGCCCGCTGATTGAAAACCATCCCGCATTCCCCAGGTGGGTGAATGCCGGCTTCATGCAGATTGTCTCGCGCAGCGAAATCCGCTTGCGCGTGTACGAGCGTGGCGCTGGCGAAACCCTGGCTTGTGGCACCGGTGCTTGCGCTGCAGTGGTTGCAGGGATTCGTCAGGGCTGGCTGGACAGCTGTGTTGACGTGCATACCCACGGCGGCGTGCTCACCATTGAGTGGGCGGGGCACAGCGACAGCCCTGTGCGCATGACCGGCCCGGCCACGCCCGTGTTTCAGGGCGAAATCGATATTCCAGAACTTTGAAGGCAAACCCATGAGCGACGCGCCGATGTCCCCCATCACCGAAGACGATATTGCGAATTACCTGGCCAACACGCCAGATTTTTTTGAGCGGCACGCCGAGTTGCTGGCCAGTGTGCAGTTGACTCACCCTCAAAGCCAACGCGCTGTGAGTCTGCAAGAACGTCAGGCCATCATGTTGCGTGAAAAAATCAAAGCCCTGGAGCACAGGATCATGGACATGATTCGGCACGGCCATGAAAACATGGCGATCACCGACAAGCTCCATCGCTGGGCCTGCGAGTTGATGGTGACCCCCCAGGAGCAACGGGTGGCGTCGGCCCTGGACAACATCGAGCAGCTCTTTCAAGTGCCGCAGGTGGCCTTGCGGGTCTGGGATGTAGCACCCGCTTGGGCGCAAGAAGTGTATGCGCAGGGCGTGACTGAATCGATCAAGGAGCAGGCGCAGTCGCTGACCACGCCCTATGTGGGGCCCAACACCGGCTTTGAAGCTGTGCAATGGCTGGCGCACCCCGAGCAGGCAGCCTCGGTGGCCTTGATGGCCGTGCGTCGCGCGCCGGGTCAGGCGGCTTTTGGCGTGCTGGTGTTGGCCTCCCCCGATGCGCAACGCTTTAATGCGCAGATGGGCACGGATTTACTCGAACGCTTGGCTCAGCTGGCGGGCGCGGGGTTGTCCGTGTTGCAGGCCGCCTGAACATGAGCGCTGCAAATCTGCAGCAAAGCATGACCACCGACCCTTTGGTGGCTCGTTATCTGGACCATGTTCGGTTCGAAAAGCGCCTGGCGATACGCACCTGCGCCCTCTACACCCAGGATCTGGAACGCTTGCAAACGTGGGCATACGAAGCAGGCGTGACGCTGACGCAAGTGCAGTCGCACCATGTGCGCGCCTGGGTGGTGCGCATGCACAGCCAAGGACGAAGCCCCCGTGGCATCGCCTTGATCCTGTCTGGCTGGCGCGGCTTTTACGACTGGCTGGCCCGTGAAAGCGCTGTCCCGGCCAATCCGGTGCAAGGGGTCAGGGCGCCCAAGGCTGCCAAACCTCTGCCCAAGGCCTTGGGCGTAGAGGACGCCGTGGCGCTCGCAGAGCACGATGGCGAGTGCGATGACCCTTGGTTGCAGGCGCGTGACGCCGCTATGGTGGAGCTGCTCTACGGTTGTGGTCTGCGTGTCGGTGAGTTGATCGGACTTGATGTGGTAGCCAGCTCGCAAGCTTTGCAAAACGGGCGCGGCTGGATTGACCTGCAAGCTGCTGAAGTGCAAGTCCAAGGCAAAGGCGGCAAACGTCGCACAGTGCCTTTGGGCGCAAAGGCAGTGGCCGCCTTGCAACAGTGGCTGCCCCTGCGCAGGCAGCTGTCCGGCATGCTCGATGAACCTGTATCAACGGCCAGCAGCCAGTCCGTCGCCTTGTTTGTGGGGCAGCGTGGTTCGCGCCTGACGGCGCAGTCTGTGTGGCAGCGCTTGCGCAGGCGCAGCCTGCAAGCAGGGCTGGCTACACCTGTGCACCCGCACATGCTCAGGCATTCCTTTGCCAGCCATGTGCTGCAGTCCAGCGGTGACTTGCGTGCCGTCCAGGAGTTGTTGGGGCACGCCAATATCACCACCACGCAGGTATACACCCGGCTGGATTTTCAGCATTTGGCCAAAGCCTACGACGCGGCTCACCCCAGGGCCAAGCGCAAGTCCTGATCGTTCGAGGGAACGCATAAAAATAGGGCGCACAAAGGCGCCCGAGGGGAAAGACTCAGGGGGCCGTCATTTCTTGTCGCGCAGCTTGACGATGCCCAGCATGTCCATGACCATTTTTTCGTAATATGGCTCGGATGTGCCTTTCTGCATTTTGCGCAGGAAGTACTTTTCAAAAGCCACCTTGGCCAGGTGTACCCACTTGCCTTCGCCAAACCAGCTCACATTGCGTGGCGGGATTTGCGGCAGAGCCACAAAGGCCGCACCCGTGTCTCCAAAGTCGGCCAGACACACCGTGTTCCAGGTGGCCTTGTGTGTGGGCTCCTTGCCGTCGAGCATCTCGCGGATGTTGTGGGCCGTGGCGGTGACCATGGATTCGATCATGTACCCGGTCTTGGGCGTGCCGCAAGGGATGGGTGTGGCTTCCACGGGAGGGATGGCCACGCACACACCCACACTGAAGATGTTGTGGTACTTGGGGTTGCGTTGATGCTCGTCGATGTTGACCATGCCACGCGGGTTCACCAGACCTTCAATGCCGAACAGGGCATCCACGCCCTTGAAGGCCGGCAGCATCATGGCGTGCTTGAACGGTAACTCATGCTCACGCTTGGGATTGCCCAGGTCATCGTGTTCGGTGACATACATCTTGCCATTTTCAATCTTGTTGGTCTTGGCGTTGCAGATCCACTTGATGTGACGGTCACGCATGGCCGCCTCGAGCAAGCCTTTAGAGTCACCTACGCCGCCCAAACCCAGATGGCCAATGTAGGGCTCCGAGGTCACAAACGTCATGGGCACCTTGTCGCGGATCTTGCGCTTGCGCAGATCGGTTTCCATGATGAACGCAAACTCGTAGGCGGGGCCAAAGCAGGAGGCGCCCTGGACAGCGCCCACCACGATGGGGCCGGGGTCAGCGACAAATTTGTCCCAATTGACCTGGGCAGTTTCCGCGTGGCTGACGTGACAGATGGACTGGGTGTGACCGTCCGGCCCCAGACCTGGGACCTCGTCAAAGGCCAGTTTGGGCCCGGTGGCGATCACCAGATAGTCGTAATCGACCATGGTGCCATCGAGCAGTTCGACCTTGTTCTGATCGGGGTGTACGCGTTTGGCGGCCTGTGTGATGGCTTTGATGCCTTTGCGGCCCAAGGCGGGCTCGATCTCGATTTCAATGTCCTTGCGCTTGCGCCAGTTCACTGCAACCCAAGGGTTGGAGGGCACAAAATGAAAATGCGGCGAATCGCTGATCACGGTGACCGTGTCACCCGGGCGGGCCGCCTCTTTCATTTCGTAGGCCATAGGCATGCCGCCAATACCAGCACCCAAAATCACGATATGAGCCATGTGTCTCTCCTCGGTGTATTGATCGTTGAAAAATCCAGAAATGGGCACCAAGGTGAGCTGTGCACATCACGGTTTTTCCATACTAACCTATCCCCCGGGGGTATGTGAATCGCGGATACTCCTAACTTTCAAAGATTTTTCGCGACCTGAACCGGAGCTTACATGGCACTCATTCCCGCAACCATCCTCACCGGCTTTTTGGGCTCGGGCAAGACCACGCTGCTCAAGCGCGTGCTCTCCGAGGCCCATGGCATGAAGATCGCCGTGATCGAAAACGAGTTTGGTGAGGAAAACATAGACACCGACATTCTGGTTTCGGAGACCCAGGAACAGATCATCCAGATGAGCAATGGCTGTGTATGTTGCACGATCCGCGAGGACCTGCGCGCAACGCTGCAGCTGTTGGCGGCTAAGCGCCGCAAAGGCTTGCTGATGTTTGACCGTGTGGTCATCGAGACCACCGGTCTGGCCGACCCGGGGCCAGTGGCGCAGACCTTTTTCATGGATGACGAAATCGCCGAAACCTTCATGCTCGACTCGGTCCTGACCTTGGTTGATGCCAAACATGCCCAGCAGCAGTTGACAGACCGCGTGGAGGCGCAACGTCAGGTGGGCTTTGCGGACCAGATCTTCATCAGCAAGGCTGACCTGGTGTCGCAGGAGGAGCTGCAAGCCCTCCAGCATCGCCTCAAGCACATGAACCCGCGCGCACCTCAAAAGGTGGTGCATTTTGGGGAGTTGCCGCTCAAAGAAGTGTTTGATTTGCGTGGCTTCAACCTGAACGCCAAACTCGACATCGACCCGGAGTTTTTGAGTGCGGGCGAACAGGATCACGCGCATGGCGAGCATGACCATGACCATGTGCACGACGAGCATTGCGGCCATGACCACCACGATCATGACCATGCACACGGCGAACACTGCAACCACCCCCATCACCACCACCATGATGACGATGTCAAAAGCTTCGTCTTCAAGACCGAGCGACCGTTTGATCCCGCCAAACTGGAAGACTTTTTGGGGGCCATGGTCAATATCTACGGCCCTCGCATGCTGCGTTACAAAGGGGTGCTCTACATGAAGGGTACCGAGCGCAAGGTGATTTTTCAGGGCGTGCACCAGCTCATGGGCAGCGATCTGGGGCCCTTGTGGACCGATGCGGAAACCAAAATGAGCAAAATGGTGTTCATTGGTATCGATTTGCCCAAAGATATCCTCCTGCAAGGCCTCGAACAAAGCCTGGTCTGATGGGGTGGGGCTGGCTCGATAGCGTTAAAAACAATGAATTCGCGACAAAAGCAGAATTTGACCGTTCTAATCGCTACAATCGCCGGCCTGTAAGACGTACCTTTGTGCGCTTCGCATGCCCCCAGAAGGTCGATACACAGGGGTCGTTATAAGGCGTTGACCACAAGCCTTTTTGACTTGACAAACCTGATGACAAGCAGGTTTGGTGCACACGCCAAGGAGACAGGACGTGAATGCGGTGAAAAAGACCGCTGCCAAAAAGGCAGCCGTGACCAAGAAGCCAGCTGTCAGCAAGACGGCTGCACCCAAGGCCAAAGCAGCGAAAGCGTCTGTGGTCAAAGCTGCTGCGCCCAAGGCAAAAGCAGCTGTGTCCAAGGCGGCCGTCAAGGCGCCTGCCAACAAGGCGGCGCAGCCCAAGCCTACGGTCAAGGCCGTAAGCAAGGCTCCGGCCAAAGCCAAGACAGCGTCATCCACCGCCAAAGTCGTGACCAAGGCTCCCGCAAGACCAGTTTCCAAAAAGGCTGCCGTCAAGGCGCCTGCAAAGACCTCTGTAAAAGTCGCCGTCAAGGCGCCCGCTAAAGCTGCTGTCAAAACGCCTGTCAAGCCGATCGTCAAGCCGGCTGCCCAGCCTGCGGTCAAGACGCCCGCCAAAGCAGCCAGCCCTGAGGCTACCAAGCCGATGGTCGCCAAGCCCGTAGCGCCTGCTGCGGCCGTGCCGCAGCCGGGTGCTGTTCCCCGAGCCAGTAAAGCGTCTGCGCGTCTGGCCCAAATCACGGTTCCGTCCATGGCCCAAGCGGTGGCGTCGACGGCTGCCAAATCCAGTTATTTGCCTACAATGCCATCCCCTGTCATTTCTGCCCCTCTGACCTCTGTGAAGAAAAACCCTAAATTGGCCAACAACTGGAAAAGCAAGTCTGTGGATACCCTGACCGACGAAGAAATCCTGGCCATGCCCGACAGCGAGTACATGAACGATGTGCAGCAGGCGTTTTTCCGTCTCAAGCTCTTACAACTCAAGGCCGACATGTTGGCCAATGCCGGTGAGACCACCGAGCATTTGCGTGAGGACACCTCGGTCATGCCCGACCCAGCCGATCGCGCCACCATCGAAGAAG
>JALRIL010000001.1 GCA_023255445.1 Limnohabitans sp.
GTCGGGCGCGTGCCCGCCGCCCGCGCCTTCGGTGTGGAAGGTGTGGATGGTGCGGCCCTTGAAGGCGGCCACCGTGTCTTCCACAAAGCCCGACTCGTTGAGCGTGTCGGTGTGGATGGCGACCTGCGTGTCGGTCTCTTCGGCCACGCTCAGGCAGTTGTCGATGGCGGCAGGCGTGGTGCCCCAGTCCTCGTGCAGCTTGAGACCAATGGCGCCCGCGCTGATTTGCTCGTGCAAGGCAGCGGGCAGGGCGGCGTTGCCCTTGCCCAGAAAACCCAGGTTCATCGGAAAGGCGTCGGCCGCCTGCAGCATGCGCTCGAGGTTCCAGGGGCCGGGCGTGCAGGTGGTGGCAAAAGTGCCGGTGGCCGGGCCCGTGCCGCCGCCCAGCATGGTGGTCACGCCGCTGGCCAGCGCTTCGTCGATTTGCTGGGGCGCGATGAAGTGGATGTGTGAGTCGATGCCACCTGCGGTGACGATCATGCCCTCGCAGCTGATGACCTCGGTGCCCGGGCCGATCACGATGTCCACACCCGGCTGCGTGTCGGGGTTGCCCGCCTTGCCAATCGCGGCGATGCGGCTGCCCACCAGGCCAATGTCGGCTTTCACCACACCCCAGTGGTCCACGATCAGGGCGTTGGTCAGCACGCAGTCCACCGCCCCTTCGGCTCGGGTGCGCTGGCTTTGCGACATGCCGTCGCGGATGGTTTTACCGCCGCCGAACTTGACTTCTTCGCCATAGCCGCCCGCTTGCAGTGTGAAGTCTTTTTCGACCTCGATCACGAGGTCGGTGTCGGCCAGCCGCACGCGGTCACCCACCGTGGGGCCGAACATTTCGGCGTAGGCGCGTTTTCCAATCGTGGCCATGTCAGAGTTTCCCTTGGGTTAAACCGCGAAAGCCGTACACCACACGGTCGCCTGCATAGTCCACCAGCTCCACGGTGCGTTGCTGGCCCGGCTCAAAGCGCACGGCGGTGCCGGCTGCGATGTTCAGGCGCATGCCGCGTGCAGCCACGCGGTCAAAGTCCAGCCCTGCGTTGGTTTCAGCAAAGTGGTAGTGCGAGCCGACCTGAATGGGACGGTCGCTGGTGTTCTTGACCAGCAGGCTCAGCGTGTGCCGACCGGTGTTGAGGGCATGTTCGCCAGCGTCGATGAGGAGTTCGCCGGGGGTCATAAGGCCTCCTGCCGAGCCGCCTCAAAGGAGGCCTCGCCCCCTCGGGGGGCAGCGATGACACAAAGTGCAGAGCGTGGGGGTTTCATTTCACTTGCCTTTGCCTAGAAACCAGGCTACAGCCACGATCGCAGCCATGCCGACAAAACCCAAAGTGTCCGTGGCGTGCCAATGTGCGCTGCCTTCGATACCGTGACCTTCGTGAGCGAACGCGCCAAGGTGCATCGTGCTGGCCAGAATCACAAGTGCGATGTGTCGGGTTTTCATATGAGGAGTCCTGAATATCAAACAATGGGTTGGTGCACGGTCACCAATTTGGTGCCGTCAGGGAAAGTGGCCTCGACCTGGATGTCCGGGATCATCTCGGCCACGCCATCCATCACGTCGGCACGCGTCAAAACGGTACGGCCTTCGCTCATGAGTTGCGCCACGGTGCGGCCATCGCGAGCGCCTTCCATGACCGCGGCGCTGATCAGGGCCACAGCTTCGGGGTAGTTGAGCTTGAGTCCACGTGCCTTGCGCCGCTCGGCAAGCAAGGCAGCCGTGAAGATCAGCAGTTTGTCTTTTTCTCTTGGCGTCAGTTCCATCTTGGTGCGTTTCGTTCAATTTCGGGCGTTGATGCACAGATCTAAGCAATTCCTGTGCCGTGTTGTCTGCAAGCTTGGGTGTGTCGGGCACTTATTAGTGCTGGCCATCCGGTTCTGTGCGAAAGCGCTGGTGCATTGAAGCTGCGCACAGTGCTTCAAAAAATTGGCACGGCCTTTGCTCAAGAGGGTTGAGCGTGAATAAAACGCTTCTTCCAACAACCTCGATCCTGACTGGAGTGCTTTCATGATGAACCGCCGTGGCAACCTCAAAGCCCTGTCCCTTGCTGCAGCTATTGCTGCTGGCAGCTTGTCCATTTCTCTGCAAGCGCAAGCTGCTGACACCATCAAGGTTGGCGTGCTGCACAGCCTGTCAGGCACCATGGCCATTTCCGAGACCGTGTTGAAAGACACCGTGCTCATGGCCATTGACGAGATCAACGCCAAGGGCGGCGTGCTGGGCAAGAAGCTCGAGCCCGTGGTGGTGGACCCGGCCTCCAACTGGCCGCTGTTTGCCGAAAAAACCAAGCAGCTGCTGGGTCAGGACAAAGTGTCCGTGATCTTTGGTTGCTGGACTTCGGTGTCGCGCAAGTCCGTGTTGCCTGTGGTCGAAGAAATGAACGGCCTGCTGTTCTACCCCGTGCAATATGAAGGTGAAGAGCTGTCCAAAAATGTGTTCTACACCGGCGCCGCGCCCAACCAGCAAGCGATTCCTGCCGTGGACTACCTGATGAGCAAGGACGGTGGCGGCGCCAAGCGCTGGGTGCTGCTGGGCACCGACTATGTGTACCCCCGTACCACCAACAAGATTTTGCGCGCCTACCTCAAGAGCAAGGGCGTGGCCGACAAAGACATCGACGAGAAGTACACCCCGTTTGGTCACTCCGACTACCAGACCATCGTGGCTGACATCAAGAAGTTCAGCGCCGGCGGCAAAACCGCGGTAGTGTCCACCATCAACGGGGACTCCAACGTGCCTTTCTACAAGGAGCTGGGCAACGCGGGCCTGAAGGCCAAGGACGTCCCGGTGGTGGCGTTCAGCGTGGGTGAAGAAGAACTGCGTGGCGTGGACACCAAGCCCCTGGTCGGTCACCTGGCCGCCTGGAACTACTTCATGAGCATCAAGAACCCGACCAACGATGCGTTCATCAAACAATGGTCTGCCTACGCCAAGGCCAAGAACATCGCCGGTCACAAGGACAAGCCCCTGACCAACGACCCGATGGAAGCCACCTACATCGGCATCCACATGTGGAAGCAGGCGGTTGAGAAGGCCAAGACCACCGATGTGGACGCCGTCATCAAGGCCATGGCCGGTCAGACCTTCAAGGCACCGTCCGGCATCACCAGCAAGATGGACGAGAAGAACCACCACCTGCACAAGTCGGTGTTCATCGGCGAGATCAAGGCCGATGGCCAGTTCAACGTGGTCTGGAAGACGCCCGGCCCGGTCAAGGCCAAGCCCTGGAGCCCCTACATCGCCGGCAACGAAGGCAAACCTGACGAGCCTGTGAAGAAGTAAATCGACGTATGCGTCCTGCAGGGGAGGGCGCGTTGCCTTCCCCTTTTTTCTGGGACAAAACGGCCAATACTGGACAACACCATGAGACGATGGATCAAGCGATGGGCGCAGCGGGCAGCGCTGCTGAGCGCTCTGACGCTCGCAGGCGCAGCGCAGGCACTGACTGTGGAGCAGGCGCTGGCCATAGCCAGTGGCGAGACCGATACCCGCATTGAAGCCTTGGGCCAGGCTGTGGCCGAGGGCGACGACAAGACGGCCGCTTATTTGCAGGCCCTGACCGATGAGGTCGTCAAGATCAAAGGTGCGCATCTGTATGTGTTGCGCGAGGACAAAGTCAGCGACCCTGTGACAGGCCAGACCCTGAGCCTGCCCGATGACGCTGAAGACGTGATGCTCAACAACCGTTTGCGTGGCGAACTGGACACGGCGCTGGCAGCCTTGCGATTGTTCAGCACGGATGTGGCCGATCGGTTGCAATCTGCCCAGGCCTTGCTCAAGGAGCCGCAAGCAGCGCAACGCCCCTTGATTGAAAAAGCTTTGGCCATGGAGAACAACACCCATGTCCGAAGCACGCTGGTTCAAGCACTGGCAGCGCTGGACTTGTCCGCGTCAGAACCTGCGCAACGCACCCAAGCGGCACAAGCCTTGGCCGGCAGTGCGCAGCCTGAGGTGCTGCTCTTGCTCAACCAGCGGCTGGCGCTGGAGGACGATGCATCGGTCAAGGCAACGCTCAAGGCAGCCATTGCCCAGGTGCAGCGTGGCCTGAATCTGGGCGAAAACCTGGCCACCTTGTTCACGGGCATCAGCCTGGGCTCCATCCTGCTTTTGGTGGCATTGGGCCTGGCCATCACTTACGGCTTGATGGGCGTCATCAACATGGCCCACGGCGAACTCATGATGATTGGGGCTTACGCCACTTATGTGGTGCAGGTCGCTTTCCGCCACTATTTGCCGGGCGCATTCGATTACTACCTGCTGGCTGCGTTGCCGGCGGCGTTCATCACCTCGGCCCTGGTGGGTGCATTGATGGAGCGCAGCATCCTTAAACACCTGTATGGTCGCCCCCTCGAGACGCTGCTGGCCACCTGGGGTATCAGCTTGATCCTGATGCAGACGGTGCGCAGCCTGTTTGGCGCACAAAACGTCGGCGTGGAAAACCCCAGCTGGATGAGCGGCGCCATCGAGGTGCTGCCCAACCTGCAGCTGCCCTGGAACCGGGTGCTCATCATCGGCTTTGCTGCGGCGGTGTTGCTGGGTATGGCACTGCTGATTGCCAAAACGCGCCTGGGGTTGTTCGTGCGCGGCGTCACACAGAACCGCCCCATGGCTTCATGCATGGGCATCAACACCGCCCGCATCGACACCTACGCCTTTGCGCTGGGTTCGGGCATTGCCGGACTGGCAGGCTGTGCGCTGAGCCAGATCGGCAACGTCGGCCCCGACCTGGGCCAGAGCTACATCGTGGATTCGTTCATGGTGGTGGTGCTCGGCGGCGTGGGTCAGCTGGCGGGCACGGTGTACGCCGCGCTGGGGCTGGGCCTGGTCAACAAACTGCTCGAAGGCTGGACCGGTGCGGTGCTGGCCAAGATTGCGGTGCTGGTGTTCATCATCGTGTTCATTCAAAAACGTCCTCAAGGCATCTTTGCCATGAAGGGCCGCAGCGCGGAGGCATGACCATGAACCACAAACTCCAACTCCCTGCCGCGCCCGCCTTGCTCTCCCGAAAGTCCTGGACCGTGTTTCTGGTGTGCCTGCTGGCCGTGGGTGTGTTGGCGCCCATGCTTAATCTGCTGGTGCCCGAGGGCAGCATGTTCCACCTCAGCGACTACGCAGTGGCTTTGATCGGCAAGATCATGTGCTACGCCATTTGTGCGCTGGCCATGGACCTGATCTGGGGCTACACCGGCATCCTGTCGTTGGGCCACGGCCTGTTCTTTGCGCTGGGTGGCTATGTGATGGGCATGTACCTGATGCGTCAGATCGGGCGCGACGGCCAGTACCAAAGCGACTTGCCCGACTTCATGGTGTTTCTCGACTGGAAGGAACTGCCCTGGCACTGGGTGCTGTCCGACAGCTTTGTGGCCACGCTGGCGCTGGTGGTAGTGGTGCCCGGCGTGATCGCTGCGGTGTTTGGCTACTTTGCGTTTCGCTCGCGCATCAAAGGGGTCTACTTTTCCATCATCACGCAGGCCATGACCTTTGCAGCCATGTTGCTGTTCTTTCGCAATGAGACCGGCTTTGGTGGCAACAACGGCTTCACCGACTTCAAGCGGATTTTGGGCTTGCCCATGGCCACACCGGGTATGCGCATGACGTTGTTTGTGCTCACGGGCCTCACGCTGCTCGGCTGCTTCTTGTTTGCCCGCTGGCTGGTCACCAGCAAGTACGGCCGCGTGTTGCAGGCGATACGTGACGCTGAAAGTCGCGTCATGTTCTCGGGCTATTCGCCGCTGCCCTACAAGCTCAGCATCTGGGTCATCTCTGCCGTGATGTGCGGTGTGGCCGGGGCCCTGTACGTGCCGCAGGTGGGCATCATCAACCCGGGCGAGATGAGCGCCGCCAACTCGATCGAGATCGCGGTATGGGCTGCAGTGGGTGGCCGGGCCAGTTTGATTGGTCCCATCGTCGGTGCTTTTTTGGTGAACGGTGCCAAGAGCTGGCTGACGGTGACCGCGCCCGAGTTCTGGTTGTACTTTCTGGGGGCGCTGTTCATTGCAGTGACGCTGTACATGCCCAATGGGGTGGTCGGCTTGCTGGCCAAATTCAAACGCAAAGGAGGTGTGGCATGACGCCCGACCTCATGAAACGCGGCGCCGAGCGCGTGCAACACCATGCCGAACTGATAGCGCATGCCACCGAATCCGGCGGACGTGATGCGGGGTATGGTCGGGTGCTGCACGACCGCAGCGAGGTGGACACCAGCCACGGCCGCATCCTGTATCTGGATGACGTGAGCGTGAGCTTTGACGGCTTCAAGGCCATCAACAAGCTGTCGCTGGATATTGCGCCGGGCGAGCTGCGCTGCATCATCGGACCAAACGGTGCGGGCAAGACCACGATGATGGACATCATCACCGGCAAGACCCGGCCCGATAGCGGCACCGTGTTCTTTGGCAGCACCATCGACCTGCTGCGCCACAACGAGCCTGAGATCGCCCAGCTGGGGATTGGCCGCAAGTTCCAGAAGCCCACGGTGTTCGAGCAGCTCACCGTGTTTGAAAACCTGGAACTCGCGCTCAAGACGAACAAGGGTGTCAAGGCCTCGATGTTCTTCAAGCTGGACTCCGCACAAAGCGACCGCCTGGCCGAAGTGCTGAACACCATCCACCTGGCTGAACAGGTGGGCACGCAGGCCGGGGTGCTGAGCCACGGCCAAAAGCAGTGGCTGGAGATCGGCATGCTGCTCATGCAGGACCCCAAGCTGCTCTTGCTGGATGAGCCTGTGGCCGGCATGACCGATTTTGAAACCGAGCGCACCGCCGAGCTGTTCCTCAGCCTCAAGGGAAAGCATTCGCTGATGGTGGTGGAGCACGACATGAGCTTTATTCGCACCATCTCCGACATCGTCACCGTGCTCTGCGACGGCTCGGTGCTGGCCCAGGGCACGCTCGACCAGGTGCAGGCCGACGAGCGGGTGATTGAAGTCTATTTGGGACGATGAAGATGTTGGAAGTCAAAAACATTCACCAGTACTACGGCGGCTCGCACATCCTGCGCGACGTGAGCCTGAGCGCCGCCCAAGGCCGCGTGACGGTGCTGCTGGGCCGCAACGGCGTGGGCAAGACCACGCTGCTCAAAAGCCTGATGGGCCTGGTGCTCATCAAGAGCGGCAGCGTCACACTCGCCGGGCAGGACATCACCAAGGCCAAGCCCTACGAACGCGCTGCGGCAGGCATTGGCTACGTGCCCCAGGGCCGCGAAATCTTTGCCCGCCTCACGGTCGAAGACAACCTGCGCATGGGCCTGGCCACACAGCCCGGCGGCACACACATCCCGCCCGAACTGTTCCAGCTCTTTCCGGTGCTCAAGCAAATGCTGCACCGCCGGGGCGGTGACCTGTCAGGCGGTCAGCAGCAGCAGCTGGCCATTGCCCGCGCACTGGCCGCCAAGCCGCGTTTGCTGATATTGGACGAACCGACCGAAGGCATCCAGCCCAGCATCATCAAGGACATTGGCCGCGTGATCCGCCAACTGGCCGACGTGGGCCTGCAAGGCCAGCGCATGGCCATTTTGCTGTGCGAGCAGTACTACGACTTTGCCGAAGAACTGGCCGACAACTACTTGGTCATGGAGCGCGGCGAGGTGATCGCTAGTGGCCCAGGTCACGAGATGCAGGCCAAGAACATTCAACAGCTGGTCGCGATCTGATCACAGATTCCACAATCTCGGCACATTCCCCGGCAAACCCCACAGCACCTGCCGCCAAGCAGCCCACACTGGCCGCAGTAGCTGCATGGCGGGCTCCACCACCGGGGCCAGCACGCGCAGCACGATGACTTGCGGGTGCGGTTGCGTGGCCCCCGCCTGCAGGCGCAGGGAGCTGGCTTCGAGGGCGGTGCGTGCCGCATCGAGCGCGGCTTCAGCGCGTTCGGGCGCGATGGCGCTGCCTGCGGCGAACACCAGCGTGGCCATGCAGCGTTGCCCAGCCAGGCCCAAGGGCCCGTTCATCAGGCGCTCGTCCAGTGCATCCACCGTGCCGCGCTCCAGCCAAATGGGGCCGTTGAGTCCAGGAATCTCCAGATGCTGCTGAAACCGCCCCGCCACAAAGGGCTGATTGGCATTGGGTAAGCCCAGGGCGGTCATGTCCCAGGTCATGAGTTCTGCCGTGGGCGCGAGTTCAAAGCGTGCCTTGTTGAGCGCATCGCAGCCGCTGTAGGCAATGGCTTCCAAAGGCAACCATTCCAGTCGAGCGCCTTCGTGCAGCTTGGCATGCACTTGCTGCGTGGCCAGGCCCGCTTCGCTGCGGTAAAAGCGGGTGGCGCCGGGCGTGGTCACCAGGCCATGCGCGCCTGCGCCCACCGAGACTTGCATGTCCAGCGTGTCACCGCCCACCAAGCCGCTGGGCGGATGCACCAGCACGTTGTGGCAAATGGCATCGTCCTCGGGGTAGAGGCTTTGCAAAATGCGCAGCGGACCTTGGTGTGAAAAACGGGCGACGCTGCGCCCGTTTTCCTTTGCGTAGTCCAGCGACAGTTGCGCCAGCCAGCTCATTCGCCCTGAGAGCCGCGGTGTGCCCAGGCGGTGGTGTGTTTTTCGATGTAGCTGAACAGCTCGTACATGACCATGGCCATGGCACCCACCACCAGCAGGCCGGCAAACGCCAGGCCCATTTGCATGGCCGAACCGGCCGAGATCAGCAGGTAGCCAATGCCTTCGTTGGCGGCAGTCATCTCCGAGACGGTGGTGCCCACAAACGCCAGCGTGATGGCGACCTTGAGCGAGCCGTAAAAGTAAGGCATAGAGCGCGGCAGCCCCACTTTGACCAGCACGTCCCATCGCTTGGCGCCCAGCACGCGCAGCACGTCTTCAAGTTCAGGCTCAAGGGTGGCCAGACCGGTGGCGATGTTGACCATGATCGGAAAGAAACTGATCAGGAAGGCCGTCAAAATGGCCGGGCCAATGCCGATGCCAAACCACACCACCAAAATCGGCACAAAGGCCGCTTTGGGCAAAGCGTTGAAGGCGGTCATGAGCGGGTAGACCGCCGCGTAGGCAATGCGTGAACTGCCGATCACAAAGCCCAGCAGCACGCCCACCACAATCGCAATGCCAAAGCCGGCCATGGTGACCCAGAAGGTGCGCCAGGCGTGGCCGGCAATCACTTCCTTGAATTCGAGGAACTGTTGCCAGATGCGCGAAGGGCTGGGAAAAATGAATTCCGAAACGTTGAAGGCGCGGCACAGACCTTCCCACACCACCAGGGTGATGACCAGCAAAATCCAGGGGGACCAGCGTTCCAGTGTTTTCTTGTTCATGTTCTTCTACTCTTACTGGTTGATGGCGGCGCCGTCTTTACGCATGGCACCAATGTGGCCACGCAGCTCGTGCACGATCGCGGTGAATTCGGGGGTGTAAGTCACCTCCAGGTCGCGTGGGCGCGGCAGGTCGATCTCGCGCTTGACCACAAAGCGGCCGGGGCTCTTGCTCATCACATAGACCGTGTCGGCCAGGAACACCGATTCGCGCAGGTCGTGCGTGACCAGGATCACGTTGAAGCGCTGCTCGGTCCACAGGTCGCGTAGTGTGCACCACAGCTCCTCGCGGGTGAAGGCGTCGAGCGCACCAAAGGGCTCATCGAGCAGCAGCATTTTGGGCTCGTGGATCAAGGCACGGCAAATGCTGGCGCGTTGCTGCATACCGCCCGACAGTTGCCAGGGGTATTTGTCTTCGTAGCCGCCCAGGCCCACGGTGTGCAGCAGCTTGCGGGCACGGGCCACGTACTCGTCCTTCTTCTGCTTGAAGCTGGAGCGGTAGGGCTCGACGATTTCCAGCGGCAGCAGTACGTTGTCCAGCGTGGTGCGCCAGGGCAGCAGTGAAGGTGCCTGAAAGGCCATGCCGCTGATTTTCAGTGGCCCGGTCACGGGTAGACCATCGACCAGGATGCGACCTTTGCTGGGCATCTTCAGACCGGTGGTGAGCTTCATGAAGGTCGATTTGCCACAGCCCGAGGGCCCGACGATGGCAATGAACTCGCCCTGCTTGACCTGCAGGTTGATGTCTTCCACCGCAAAGTGGTTGTCGGCCAGCAACGCTTCGTTGTAGGCGAGCCAGACGTTTTGAAAATCAACAAACGCTTCGGACATGGTCCTGCTTCCCAGTGGGTTGTGTTCTGCCTTGTATACAGACCGGATTCAAGAGAAGCCGGGCAGGGGCACACACCAGCGCCCACTCGCCCGGCATCAAAGGGCTTTGAAATTACTTCTTGGCCTTGGGCAGAATGTCCAGCTCTTTGGTGCTGGGCAGGAAGGAGCCGTTCCAGATGTCGTCCACCTTGACGCGGGTCTTGGTGTTGAAGGCGTCAGACACTTGCGAAGCCATCAGCGACAGGCGGCCGGCGTTGACCTGGCCAAAGCCTTCGGCGCGGGCCGAGGGGCTGTTGATCACGGTGTCAATCGCCAGCTGCAGGCGGCGGGTTTCGAGGGCGGTGTTGATGATGCCGTCACGGGCCTTGACGGTTTCAATGGCTTTAGCGGGGTCGGTCACCACGTCCTTGGCACCTTTGGTGAAAGCAGCCAGGAAGGCTTTGATCGCGGCGGGGTTTTCCTTGATCAGTTTGGGGCTGGCGATGACGGCGTTGCCATAGAGCTTGACCCCATAGTCGGGGTACTGCAGCACGGTCACGTCTTCAGCTTTCACGCCACGCGCTTCGATGTTGAGCAGCGAGGTGAAGGTGAAGCCGGTGATGGCGTCCACATCGCCGCGTACCAGCATGGTTTCGCGCAGCGGGGGGTCCATGGCGGTCCAGGCCACGTTGCCAATGTTGTTGGCTTTCTGGAAGATGGGGAAAGCGCGACGGCCAGCGTCAAACACCGGGGCTCCGAGCTTTTTGCCAGCCAGGTCAGCCGGCGTCTTGATGCCACTCTTCTTGAGGGCCATGACCGAGGCAGGCGTGTTGTTGTAGACCATCATCACCGCCACCGGCTTGTTGGGGGCATCCGGGTTGTTGGCGTGGAACTCCATCAGGGCGGCCAGGTCGGCAAAACCCATGTCGTAAGTGCCCGAGGCCACGCGGGTCACGGCGCCGCCGGAGCCGTTGCCAGCGTCCACCGTCACGTCCAGACCGGCATCCTTGAAGTAGCCCTTGGCTGTAGGCACCAGGAACAGGGCGGAAGGGCCCTCAAAACGCCAATCGAGCTGAAACTTGATGGGAGTGGCGGCTTGTGCGGCGCCCATGGCAGCCACAGTGGCCAGCGCAGCGGTGGCCTTGAGGAAAAAACGCTTGTTCATAGGGGCTCCTGAAACGGGTAAACGGTGAATAAGCTCAAGCAAATTCGGTGCCATTATCAATCAGGTGCCTGACGCGTCTTGTCAGGTGCATCCCCTAGACGGGAACGCCCCGAAGGGGTGCAAAGTGCACCTGTTCGGGGCGTGGTTGAGGGATCGTGGATCAGGCGTGAGCGCCTGCTGCGGCCAACGCGGTCATGTTGAACACCCGGCGCACGGTGGCTGCCGGAGTCAGGATGTGGGCGGTTCCCGCCACACCCATGAGCACCGGGCCTACGGTCACGCCGCCGCTGGTGGTGGTCTTGAGGACGTTGTACAAAATGTTGGCCGCGTCCAGGTTGGGGCAGACCAACAGGTTGGCTGAGCCCGTCAAGGTGCTGTCTTCCATGTAGACATCGCGGATTTCGGGCTCCAGTGCGGCATCGCCATGCAGCTCGCCATCGCACTCGATGTCAGGATGCTTCTCGACAAACAAGTCGCGGGCCAGGCGCATCTTGCGGGCGCTGGCGCGTTTGGACGAGCCATAGCTCGAGTGCGACAGGAAAGCCACCTTGGGCACGATGCCAAAGCGCTGGATTTCGGCTGCAGCCATGGCCGCAATCTCGGCCAGTTGTTCAGCGCTGGGGTCTTCGTTGACGTAGGTGTCGGTGATGAACAGCGGACCGCGTGGGGTCATGAGCGCATTGAGCGCAGCAAAGTTACTCACACCCGGTTGGCGACCGAGGATGGACTCGATGCGTTCCAGGTGCGTCATGTAGTTGCCAGCTAGACCGCAGATCAGGCCATCGGCGTCGCCGAGCTTGACCATGAGCGAGCCAATGATGGTGTTGGAGCGGCGTACGGCGGCTTTGGCTACAGCGGGGGTGGCGCCGTTGCGTTTCATGAGTTGATGGTAGTGCTCCCAATACTGGCGGTAGCGCGGATCGTCTTCAGGGTTGACGTTTTCCACGTCCACGCCCAGGCGCATGCGCAGGCCTGCTTTTTCAATGCGCGCAGCAATCACGGCCGGACGGCCGATCAGGATGGGGCGAGCTACATGTTCGTCGATGGCCATTTGCGCGGCGCGCAAGGCGCGTTCGTCTTCACCGTCGGCGTAGGCGACACGCTTTTGACCTTTGGCCCCCATCTTGGCGGCGTTGAAGACCGGGCGCATCAGGATGCCGGTTTGCGTGACAAAGCTTTGCAGTTGCTGGCGATAGGCGTCCATGTCGGTGATGGGACGTGTGGCCACCCCCGAGTCCATGGCGGCCTGGGCCACGGCTGGTGCAATGCGCAGGATCAGGCGTGAGTCAAAAGGCTTGGGAATCAGGTACTCGCTGCCAAAACTCAGGTCCTGGCCCGCATAGGCGCTGGCCACTTCTTCGCTGATGTCGGCCTTGGCCAGATCGGCAATCTGGCGCACGCAGGCCAGCTTCATGGCCGCGGTGATCTTGGTCGCGCCGCAGTCCAGCGCACCCCGGAAGATGTAGGGAAAGCACAGGACGTTGTTGACCTGGTTGGGGTAGTCCGAGCGGCCGGTGGCAATGATGCAGTCCGGGCGGGCGGCCTTGGCCAGCTCGGGGCGGATTTCGGGCTCGGGGTTGGCCAGCGCCAGGATGATGGCATTGAAAAATTACGGCCCTAAATGTATGTGTTGTGGTGCTACTCCAGCAACAGGGGCTGTTATGAATGTTGATCATATAAAGCCCAGAAAACTGTTTCCAGCCCTCGCCCTAGACATTAACAATTTACAAATCTTGTGTTCGGTTTGTA
>JALRIL010000002.1 GCA_023255445.1 Limnohabitans sp.
GGCTTCGTTTTTATTTTGGTTTCACTTGAGGCTTGGTCGCGACAGCAATCGCAGTTTTTCAATACGGGTGCGCGCAGCAGGCGCTGCCACTTGCGGCAGTGTGGCTGTGGGCGCACCGGTGGGGATGCTGGCGCCAGAGGCCACAGCCGCAAGCACATCACCCTTGGTCACACGGCCATCCTTGCCAGAGCCGGCCACAGAGCCAGCGGCCAGGTTGTTATCGGCCATCAGCTTGGCAGCTGCGGGCATGGCTACGCCGCTCATGCTGTTGCCCGCAGGCGATGCAGCAGCAGGCGCTGCAGCGGGTGCGGCTACAGCGGAAGCAGCGACAGCGGCCGGGGCAGCGGCTGCGGCCTTGCCATCGGTGTCGATCTTGGCGATGAGCTGTTCGGCCACCACGGTGCCGCCATCGCCCACCACGATCTCGGACAGAACGCCAGCAGAAGGTGCCGGCACTTCCATCACGACCTTGTCGGTCTCGATTTCGATCAGGATTTCGTCCTGGGCCACGGACTCACCGGCTTTCTTTTTCCAGGTCAGCAGTGTGGCTTCGGCCACGGATTCGGAGAGTTGGGGAACTTTGACTTCAACGATTGCCATGTTGATTTCTCTTTGAAGGTTTTATAAGGAGGTACAGGACGATTACTTGGTCAGCACAAAGCCTTTGAGCTTGCCGAACGCAGCTTCAAGCAGGGCCTTTTGCTGGTCCTGGTGCAGGTGCGAGTAGCCCACAGCGGGCGATGCAGAAGCCGCACGACCGGCGTAGCCCAGTCGCTGGCCGTCCAGCATGTTTTCATGGATGTTGTGCTGGATGAAGAACCAGGCGCCCTGGTTTTGCGGCTCGTCCTGGCACCACACGATATCGGTGGCCTTGGGGTACTTCTTGAGCTCGGCTGCAAAGGCCTTGTGCGGGAAGGGGTAGAGCTGTTCAACGCGGATGATGGCCACGTCGTCGGCACCCTTTTCTTCACGCTTCTTGACCAAGTCGTAATAAACCTTGCCGGAACAGGCGATCACGCGCTTGACCTTGTCGGCCTTGATGTCCCGGGTTTCAGGGATCACGGTCTGGAAGCTGCCCTTGGTGAACTCAGACAAGGGGCTGGTCGCATCCTTGTTGCGCAGCAGGGACTTGGGCGTGAAGATGACCAACGGTTTGCGCAGGTCACGCACCATCTGACGACGCAGCACATGGAAGATCTGGCTGGCCGTGGTCGGCTGCACGATCTGCATGTTGGTGTCAGCCGCCAGTTGCATGAAACGTTCAACGCGGGCCGAGCTGTGCTCGGGGCCCTGACCTTCATAGCCATGCGGCAGCATCAGAGTGATGCCGTTGACACGGCCCCACTTGACCTCACCGGAGGCGATGAACTGGTCGATCACGACCTGTGCACCGTTGGCAAAGTCGCCAAACTGGGCTTCCCAGATCACCAGCGTATTGGGGTCATTGGAAGCGTAGCCGTATTCATAACCCAGCACGGCCTCTTCGGACAAGATGGAGTCGATCACGACGAACGGTGCCTGGTTCTCGGCCACGTTCTGCAGCGGGATGTAAGTGCCGGTGTCCCACTTTTCACGCTTTTGGTCGTGAATCACGGCGTGGCGGTGGGTAAAGGTACCGCGGCCACAATCCTCACCGGACAGACGCACCGGATAGCCACTGGCCACCAGGGAGGCAAAAGCCATGTGCTCGCCCATGCCCCAGTCGACGTTGACCTCGCCACGACCCATGGCCGCGCGGTCGTCATAGACCTTCTTGACCAGCTGGTGCGGGGTTACGCTTTCGGGGATGGTGGTGATTTTCTCAGCCAGACGCTTCCACTCGGTCAGCGGAATGGCCGTGTCGCCCGCATCGGTCCACTTTTTGCCCAGGAAGGGCGACCAGTCCACAGCAAACTTGCTCTTGAAGTTGGTCAGCACCGGATCGACCGTGTGCTTGCCAGCATCCATGGCCGCACGGTAGGTTTTGACCATATGGTCTGGACCGTCGGCATCCAGGATACCCTGGGTGATCAGCTTGTCACCATAGAGTTTGCGAGTGCCAGGGTGCGCGCCAATCTTCTTGTACATCAGGGGCTGGGTCAACGCAGGGGTGTCTTGCTCGTTGTGGCCCAGCTTGCGGAAACAGATGATGTCGACCACCACATCGGCGCCGAAAGTCATGCGGTATTCCAGGGCCAGCTGCGCGGCCAGCACCACGGCCTCCGGATCGTCACCGTTGACGTGCAGAACGGGCGCCTCGACCATCTTGACAATGTCGGTACAGAACACGGTCGAGCGCAGGTCACGCGGGTCCGAGGTGGTGAAACCGATCTGGTTGTTGATGATGATGTGCACCGTACCGCCCGTGGTGTAGCCACGGGTTTGGGCCAGGCACAGGGTTTCCTGGTTCACGCCCTGGCCACCGAAAGCGGCATCACCGTGCACCAGCACAGGCAGTACTTGCTTGCCTTGCGGATCGCCGCGGCGGTCCATGCGAGCGCGTACCGAGCCTTCAACCACGGGGTTGACGATTTCGAGGTGCGAGGGGTTGAACGCCAGCGACAAGTGAACCGGGCCGCCAGGGGTGGAGACATCGGAGCTGAAGCCCTGGTGGTACTTGACGTCACCGGCAGGCAGATCTTCGGGAGCCGTGTGATCAAACTCGGCAAACAGCATGCCGGGCATCTTGCCCAAAGTGTTGACCAGCACGTTCAGGCGACCGCGGTGGGCCATGCCGATCACGATTTCCTGCACACCTTGCTGGCCTGCGGACTGGATCAGCTCGTCCATGGCGGCAATGAAGCTCTCCCCACCTTCGAGCGAGAAGCGCTTTTGACCCACATATTTGGTGTGCAAATAACGCTCGAGACCTTCAGCGGCAGTCAGCCGATCAAGGATGTGTTTTTTCTTCTCAGCCGTCAGGTTGGGCTTGCTGCGGATGCTTTCAAGTTTTTGCTGCCACCAGCGCTTTTCGGCCATCTCGGTGGTGTACATGTACTCCACGCCCAAAGTGCCGCTGTAGGTTTCGCGCAGCGCGTTCAGGATCTCGCGCAGCGGCATGCGGTCTTTGCCGAAGAAGGTGTTGGAAGTATCGAACACGGTTTCCATGTCGGCATCGGTGAAGCCGTAGAACGAGGGTTCGAGTTCGGGAATGTTGGGGCGGTCCGTGCGCTTGAGGGGGTCCAGATCGGCCCAGCGCTGGCCCACATTGCGGTAAGCGGCAATGAGCTGCTGCACAGCGGTGCGCTTGCGACCCATTTCGGCGTCGGCGCTGGCCATGACCACTTTGGTGCCGCCTTGCTTGGCGCGATCGGCAAAGGCGTTGATCACGGGCAGATGAGGCACATCGCGGGCATCGGAGCCGTCGACTGCGGGCACGTGCTGCAGGGCGTCGAAGTATTCGCGCCAGTTGTCGGGAACGCTGCCGGGGTTGGCCAGGTAGTTTTCGTACATTTCTTCAACGTACGGACCGTTGCCACCGAACAGGTGTGTGTTGGCCGAATAGGCCGTGTAGACGGACTTGGTCTCGCTCATTTTTCTCGCTACCTCCGCTCCCCTTCAGGGAACATTAGCTGGTTAAAACTACCTTCCGCGACACGGCTGAACCGGTTGGCGGATGCGACAGTGTGGCACTGGAAGGGCCTGATAAAACGTTCGCATTGTGCCACGGTCTGACCGATATCAAACTTACAGATGCATTTTGTTGCCATAAAAAACCCCGCACACGGCGGGGTCCTGGGGAATCAGGCTTTGAGCAGCTCCACGATCTGGTGCAAGGCACTGGGATCATCAATGGTGGTCAGGTCACCCGGGTCACGTCCTTCGCACACGGCCTGGATGGCCCGGCGCAGTACCTTGCCCGAACGCGTCTTGGGCAACAACGTGACGAAACGCACACGGGCTGGACGGGCCACAGCGCCGAGCTGGCTGTCGACCACTTTCATGATCTCGCCTTCCAGTTTGAGCGCATCTTCGGGTGTACCGACCTTGCTGGGGTCCTTGAGGACCGCAAAACCCACCGCCACCTGCCCCTTGAGCTGGTCGGCGACACCGACCACGGCCACTTCGGCCACGTTCGGGTGGCTGGAAATGCTTTCCTCGATCTCGCGGGTGCCCAGGCGGTGGCCGGCCACGTTGATCACGTCATCGGTGCGGCCCAAGATGTAGAAGTAGCCGTCCTTGTCCTTCACGCCCCAGTCAAAAGTGGAATACATCTGCTTGCCGGGGATGCTGGTCCAGTAGGTGTTGACGTAGCGCTTGTCGTCACCCCAGACAGTCTGCAGGCAACCCGGTGGCAGCGGGCCCTCGACGGCAATCACGCCTTTCTGGTCGGCCTCGGTGATTTCCTCGCCGGTGTTTTCATTGATCAGCTTCACGTTGTAGCCGTACACCGCCTTGCCGGGCGAACCGTACTTGGTGGGTGCTTTTTCGACGCCATTGCAGATCGCCATGATCGGCCAGCCGGTTTCGGTCTGCCAGTAGTTGTCGATGATGGGCTTGTGGATCGCCTCAGCCATCCAGGTGGCGGTCGGCTCGTCCAGCGGCTCGCCGGCCAGGAACAGCGCTCGCAGGCTAGAGAGGTCGTATTTGGTCAGGTAAGCCGGGTCTTGCTTTTTCAGCACGCGGGCGGCGGTGGGGGCCGAGAACATGACGGAGACCTTGTACTTCTCGACCAGGCTCCACCAGATGCCAGCGTCTGGGCGTGTGGGCAGACCTTCGTACATGATGGTGGCCATGCCGTTGATCAGCGGGCCGTAGATGATGTAACTGTGGCCCACCACCCAGCCGATGTCGGAGGTGGAAAAATAAGTCTCGCCAGGGTTGCCCATGTAGATGTGCTTCATGGACGCGGCCAGGGCCACGGTGTAACCCGCGGTGTCGCGCTGGACACCCTTGGGCTTGCCGGTGGTGCCCGAGGTGTAGAGGATGTAGCTGGGGTGGTCGCTGGCGACCCAGACGCAGGGCACGTTGGCATCCATGACCTTGGCGCGCTCGGTGGCGTAGTCCACGTCGCGACCAGCCACAGGGGCCAGATCGGCCAGACCACGGTTAACCATCACCACCTTGGACGGCTTGTGAGCTGCCAGGTTGATGGCTTCATCCAACAAGTGTTTGTAGGGCACAGCCTTGCCACCACGCATGCCAGCGTCAGCGCTCACGATGGCCTTGGGCTGAGCGTCGTCAATTCGGCTGGCCAGCGAGTGGCTGGCAAAGCCACCAAACACCACCGAATGGATGGCACCAATGCGCACACAGGCCAGCATGGCAAAGCAGGCCTCGGCGATCATGGGCATGTAAATCAGAACTCGGTCGCCCTTGGAGACACCCTGCGCCTGCAGGATGGCGGCCATACGGTTCACTTCCGCATGCAGTTCACGGAAGGTGTAGGCCTTTTCAGTGTCGGTCTCTGTAGAGACAAAGATCAGTGCATTCTGGTCGGCGCGCGTGGCCAGATGACGGTCCACGGCGTTGTGACACAGATTCGTCTCACCGCCCTTGAACCACTTGGCAAACGGCGGGTTGCTGTAGTCACACACCTGCTCAAAGGGCTTGTGCCAGTCGATCAAACGGGCCTGTTCGCTCCAGAAGCCGTCGCGGTCTTCGATTGAGCGTTTGTGAAAATCAGCATAGCTTGCCATGGGGGCTCCTCGGAAATTCCTGCATTCAGAGACGAACAGCGTGCGGGCGCATTACACGCACGCCTGATTTCTGAATTCATAATTATGGAGAGAGGTCTTGCGGCAAGCTGACTTTCATTTGAACAGTTGCTGAAGCGACTTGAATGAAGGGTGTTCAGCGCTGCGAACCCATTCAAATGCAACCATTTCGGCAGTGACCAGCTCCGCGCCAGCGCCAGCCAGACGGTCGTAAGCCGCATCGCGGTTACGTTCGGTACGTGAGGTGCAGGCATCGGTCACGACCCAAACATCAAACTCATCTTCGATCAAATCCAGGGCCGTTTGCAAAACACAAACGTGCGCTTCGACCCCGGCGATCACAATGCTTTGGCGCAAAGGCGCTGTTGGCTGTGGTTTGTGCAAATGGCGCGGCAGGCTTCGGGCGTTCCCACGCGGTGCAGCAACAGGCTCGGGACTGAGCCATTCGCCCAAGCCCTCTTCAACGGCACTGAATTGCATCTTGGCCAAGACCTGCGCACAGTGCTGGCGCATACACTCATCCAACGATCCCAGCTTGGAGGGGTTTTGCTCGGTACCCCACACAGGGACCTGTAGCTCTCGGGCCAGCTGGGCCAAACGTGTGGCGTGAGCCCAGACAGCGCTTGCATCGTGCATGGCCGCCTGCAATCGGGGTTGGAAATCGACCAGCACCAGCTGGCTCTCTTGAACATCAAGCAACATTTGGAAGCCTCCACAAACAAAGCATGGTCCGATTGTCACCCGTGTTGGCCACAGGTTAAACCTTCATCGACTCTTTACATGCCACACCCAAAAATGCCGCCAACAACGGTTATGCTCGCTGCCTATGTCTTTGAGGTCTTACGTACTGGTTTTGAGTTGTGCATGCGCACTCGTTCAGACACCCGCGCATGCGCAGGAGTCTCCGGTCAGCGTAGCTGCACCGGCTTCGCTGCGCAAAGACCTGATTGGCCAATGGAGCCAGCAAGTTAGTCAAGCCAAGGACAGCGTCGGTCAAGGGGCCGAAGAACTGGTCACGCGTGCCATGGGCCTGCTGGGCGTTCCCTACAAATGGGGCGGAACCTCGGAGGTCAAGGGCCTCGACTGCAGCGGCCTGGTGCGCAATGTGTATGAAAAAACCTTTGGCATGGTGCTGCCGCGCCGCGCCGAAGAACAGGCCGCAGCCACCGAAACCATCGAACGCACCGAACTGCAACCCGGCGATCTGGTGTTTTTCAACACCATGCGCCGTGCGTTCAGTCACGTGGGCATCTACATCGGGGACGGGAAATTCATCCATGCGCCACGCAAAGGCAAACGCGTCAAGATCGACGACATGCGCAGTGCTTATTGGCAGACCCGCTTTAACGGTGCACGACGGGTGCAGGCCGAAAGTGATGTCAGCAGCGCCTTGATCAAAGAATAAGACTCAATCTTCTTGGGGCAAGCTAGCCAGCAGCGCCAGACCCAACGTCAACATGATCGCCGTCAACCACAAGCCGGCCTTGAAATTACCTGAAGCCTGCGCCATAGCCCCAGTCAAAGCGGGTGCAATCACTTGCGCTGCCCCATAGCTGAGGGTCAACTTGGCCATGGCTTTGCCTGGATTGGCGGGTGATCGGCGCCCCACCAAGGCCAAAGTCAGGCTCACAATACCAATGAATGTGGCGCCATAACCTGCTGAACCCAGCAGCGCTGCCGGCAAGGA
>JALRIL010000008.1 GCA_023255445.1 Limnohabitans sp.
AAGACAAGGGGTATGATATGGAATACTTTGTACAACAAGGGCGGTTACTATGGATGCTTAGAGAAGATGGTGTTATGTGGACACCACCAATAAATGCTACAAACGTAGCCAGTAATGCTACGGGGGTGGAGCATGAGTGACTTCAACGAAGGTTGGGATGCTGGTTACGCAGACGGCTTTGCAGACGGCCGGACACAATGTCCGTTTGCACTGGACACCTGGACCCGTCAACGACACCCCTGCGATGCGTCAGGCGGTGCTGGCCGCACAAAAAATGCAAGCAGCCCACGATTTGATTTTGCACGACCCGCTGGTGCAGGACCTGATGCAAAACTACGGTGCCAAAATCGTACCGGGCACTCTCCAACCTCTTTAAAACGACACACAAGGAACAATCATGTTCAACAAAGGACAACTGGCAGGCTTGATGAAACAAGCGCAAGCCATGCAGGACAACCTCAAGCGTGCACAGGATGAGCTGGCTCAGGTTGAAGTGCAGGGGCAGTCGGGTGGTGGCATGGTGCAAGTTCTCATGACCTGCAAACATGATGTGCGCCGTGTCACGATCGACCCCTCGCTGCTCACTGATGACAAGGACATGCTCGAAGACCTTGTGGCTGCTGCCTTCAACGACGCTGTGCGCGCTGCAGAGGAAGTGTCCCAGCAAAAAATGGGTAAGCTCACTGCAGGCCTGCCGCCCGGCATGAAGCTGCCTTTCTGATCTGGCCAGGTCGCGTTTTCCATGGCGCAAGTGCATGCTTTGCAAACCTTGGTCGAAGCCCTCAAAGGCTTGCCGGGGGTGGGTATCAAATCAGCCTCTCGCATGGCTTATCACTTGCTGCAACACGATCGAGAAGCTGCGATCCTGCTGGCCGGGGCACTGACACAAGCTGTGCGCGATGTGCGGCATTGCAGCCTTTGTCATACCTTCACCGAACACGACGTGTGTGAAACCTGTTGTGATGCGACGCGCGATCACACACAGTTGTGTGTGGTGGAAACCCCCGCAGACCAATCAGCCATTGAGCGCACCGGCACGTACAAAGGCCTGTACTTTGTCCTGATGGGCAAACTCAGTCCGCTTGACGGTATCGGGCCGAAAGACATAGGGCTGATCAAGCTCAAGCAACGTGTGCAGCAGGGCACATTGCGAGAGGTGATTTTGGCCACCAATTTCACAGCTGAAGGCGAAGCTACCGCGCATGTCATATCAGAAATGTTGCGTGCACAGGGGATTCGGCTGACCCGTCTGGCGCGAGGCGTGCCAGCGGGCAGTGAGCTGGAATATGTGGATCTGGGCACCATTGCACATGCCCTGGTCGACAGGCGCTAGACCCGAGTTTCTGAGGTCATCGGGCAGCTTTATTTCTTACGCTTGTTGCGTGATTTGCTGGTGCTGGCCACTCGGGTAGAGCTTCTCGTGGGCGCCTTTTTCGCAGCTCGGTAGGGAGCATAAAGGGTCAGCCGCTGTCCGCTGGACAAGCGGGCACCAGCATTCATGTTGTTCCAGGCCGCCAAATTGCTGGTTGAAACGCCGTGGCGGGCAGCCAATCGAGTCAAAGTGTCGCCTTTTCGGGCGCGGACAATGATTTTTCGTAATGCGACTTCGGGCATCAATGAGAGTTGAGCCGTTTCAGCCAGGTGTTCGGAAACATCGTTGTCTAACTCGCCTTTGCGCAGCACCACCAATGTGGAGCCAGCACGAACCAGCATGCGCGGCGGAATGTTGTTGGCTTGTCTTAAGTCGCCCGCCTGCATGCCGACCTCTTTGGCGACGTCTTCGACTTTCATGTTGCGTGGAGCGACCCATGCTGTCCAGCTTGCCAGTTTGCGGTTGGCGTGTTGATCGAGGTTACGGACAAAGGTGTCGGCGTTGTCCCAGGGCAACAGGATTTGAGGCGTGCCAGCAGCCAGGATCACCGGGTGCTTGAGCGAAGGATTGAGCGCCTTGAAATCTTCGGTGCTGATGCCTGCCAGGCGCGTGGCTAAATTGACATCGATATCACGTTCGATGCTGACGCTTTTAAAGTAGGGGTGATTTTTGATCTCCGGAAGCTCTGCGCTGTAGACCTCTGGATTAGCGATGATGTTTTTCAGGGCCTGCAGCTTGGGTACGTAGTACCGCGTTTCCTCCGGCATGGTCAGGCTGTCGTAGTCGGTGGGTTTGCCTCGAGCCTTGTTGCGGGCGATGGCGCGTCCCACATTGCCTTCGCCCCAGTTGTAGGCTGCCAAAGCCAGATGCCAATCGTCAAACATCCCGTAGAGCTTTTGCAGATAGTCCAATGCGGCTCGGGTGGATTCAAGGACATCCCGTCGCTCATCCATGAACAGGTTTTGCTTGAGGTCGAATGTTCGGCCAGTAGCAGGCATGAACTGCCACATGCCTGCTGCTTTGGCGGATGAGACCGCTTGTGGGTTGAATGCAGACTCTACAAAAGGCAGCAGGGCCAATTCCGTCGGCATTTGGCGGCGTTCGAGTTCTTCAACAATGTGAAACAGATAAGGCCTGGACCGCTCGGTCATGCGAAGCATATAGTCTGGTCGGCTGGCATACCAGGTTTCACGGCTCTTGACGCGATCGTTGACCAGATCAGGCATGCTGAACCCTTGGCGAATACGTTCCCAGATGTCTTGTTGCTCGGGCGCCTTCAGGCCCAGTTGGGATTGCGCGCGCAACCGCACAGCAGCCTCCATTTGACTGGGGGTCATGGGCACCGGGGCGGTTTCTTTGACTTCGATGCGCGCAGGTGCAGTGGTTATCTGGGTGGTGCTTGCGCAGCCAGCAAGGATAGCGATCGTGACCGAGATCAGCAGAATTTTGAGCGGGCGCAGCGAATCTGGATTCAAACGTACAGGCATGAGTCGGTTCAAAACTGGTTTTTCCACGCGCGCAGGGTAGCAAAGACCTGTGCGTCGGAGAGAGTCTGAGGGGTGCGTTCCAAGGCGCTTTGACGCACTTGAGGCTGATGCACACGTAAAAAGGGATTCACATCCAACTCCAGCGCAAGCGTGGAGGGCAGGGTGGGTAAGTTCTGTGCGCGTAAGTTCTGGCAAGTTGATACGTAGGCTTGAATGCGCGCGTTGTCTGGTTCAACGGCCTGCGCAAAGCGCAAATTCGCGAGGGTATATTCGTGTGCCGGACACACCCGAGTGGTCGCTGGCAACTGAGCCAGTTTTTGAAGTGAGGCGTGCATTTGATCTGCGGTGCCTTCAAAGAGGCGTCCACAACCGGCACTGAACAGCGTATCGCCGCAGAACAAAACCGGTGCCTGCTTGGGTAGATGGACCACCCATGCGATGTGGCCGGCGGTGTGCCCAGGGACGTCGAGGGCTTCAAGCTGGGCTTCATGCCAAGACCATGCCGTTCCTTCGGATGCAGGGAAATAGGCAAAAGGCAAAGATTCGGATGCCGGTCCATGGACATGGGCGTGGGTGCTACGCTGCAATCGAGCCACGCCGCCGGTATGATCAGCATGGTGGTGAGTGACCAAGATGTGCTGCAGCGATACACCCGGGTGTTGCTGGAGCCAGGCAACGACTTCATCGGCACTCCCGGGGTCGACCACCAGAGCATGCTGATCGTCATGCAGCAGCCAGATGTAGTTGTCGGTGAATGCGGGTAAAGCAACGAGTTTCATGAAAGCGTCCATTATAGAAAACGGTCGAGCACCGATGCCTTGGTTGCCATGGCTGTCCGTGGCACAGCGTGAGATGTTGCAGCTTTGGGAACAGACCGAGTTGGATTCTGCAGTGGTCGATGCCTTCGGATTTCATGCCGTGCAGTTGGCGGGCCTGGATCTTCAGGCGCTACGCGTCAACCGGATGCCGTATCGATGGCAGGTGGCCACCGAGTTTGAGCGCGAGACCGGGACCGGGACCGCGGTTCAAGCCTGTATCGACACGCTGGCTTGGCCTTGGGCGCAAGATAGCCTGGATCTGGTGTGCATGCCGCATGTGTTGGAGCGTTCTGATAATCCGCATGCCAGTTTGCGCGAAGCACACCGCGTGCTGATGCCCGAGGGACGTCTGGTCTTGACGGGATTGAATCCCTTGAGTGTGTGGGGCTTCAAGCACAAAAGCTGGCGCAGGCAGCACTTTGCCGGCGAGGCAGGTACGCCTGTGCAATTGCTTGGTGTGGGGCGTCTCAAGGACTGGCTGCGTTTGCTGGGCTTTGAAGTTGAGCGTTGTCATTACGGTTTATGGTTGACGGGGTCCGGGCAGGAGTCGATCAAGGGGGTGACGCGTTGGCTCGACAGACGCATGGCCGCCATGGCCGAGCCTTTGGGCGCCGCCTACTGCATTGTTGCCGTGAAGAAGGTCCATGGGATGCGATTGATCAAGGGCGCCAGTTGGAAGCCGGCCAGCACGGGGCAGGTGGCTGCTGTGCCATTGGCACGGGCCCCCGTGGGTTCGGGCGGTGTTTCCAACTATCAGCAAGAAAGCGCAAGCGATGCTTAACCACGTCCAGATCTACACCGATGGGGCCTGCAAAGGCAATCCTGGGCCTGGAGGTTGGGGTGTCCGTCTGCAATCGGGCGCAAACATCAAGGAGTTGCATGGCGGAGAGGCGCAGACCACCAACAATCGCATGGAGCTGATGGCGGTGATCGAAGCGCTGCGGGCGCTCAAGCGACCCTGCCGCGTCAGTCTGTACCTCGACAGTGAATATGTGCGCAAAGGCATCACCGAGTGGATACACGGGTGGAAAGCTCGAGGCTGGAAAACAGCGGCCAAACAGCCTGTCAAGAATGTCGAGTTGTGGCAAACGCTAGACGCCTTGGTGCATGGTTCTAACCATCAGATTGAATGGCATTGGGTCAAAGGCCATGCTGGGGACCCAGGCAATGAACGTGCAGACGAACTGGCCAATATGGGCGCCGCTCAATTCACCCGCTGACGCTTTCAGCGCGAGATGGATGAGACCAGTTCGGTCGGTGAGTTGACGTTGAAAAAAGCGGCGGGATTGTCCCCGGGTTGATCGAAGCACACCACACTGAAACGGTGGCGATGGATCCAGGCACCAATCTTGCGCTCACCGGCTTGAATAAAGTCATGCAAATCGGGTGCCAGTTGCGGACGCATCAAGCAAAACACGGGTTGTCTGCGCAGTTGGCCTTGGTCGTCTCGGTCTGCTGCAATCACGATATCGCTTTGGTCGCTCACGGCTTGTGTCAACAAACGTAGCGCCAGGTCTAAGGGGAAGTGGGGACTGTCGCAGGGGATGCAGAGCAGCCAAGGGGTCTGGCAAGCGGCCATACCGACCAGAAAACCTGCAAGCGGACCTGAAAAGTCCGGTACGGTATCGGTCAGGACAGGGTGTCCCAGCTGGACGTAGGTGGAGATGTTGCGATTGGCGCTGATCAACGTGCGCTGAGGCTTGTGGCTTTGTGCAGCGAGTCGGGCCAGCGCATGGTCAACCAATCGGTGCTCGCCAAATTGGACCAACCCTTTGTCCTGTCCTTGCATGCGCGAGCCCTGACCACCCGCCAGCACCATGGCTGTGTATGAGGGGTGATGGCTGGACAGGGCGTCAGCCACCGATGTAACTCATTTCAACCCTGCGAGCCGGGCCTGTTCCCGCGGGAGCCTGACTGCGAAGTTGCGAATAGCGGTCAGTGCGCAGTCGCCAGATCGCATCGATCTGGGCCTGCAGCTGTTCATCATCCATTCCTTGCTCGCGCAGCAAGTGGCGCAGGTCATAACCTTGGCCGGCAAACAGACACAGGTACATTCGGCCTTCGGTGGACAGCCTGGCTCGGTTGCAGTCGCCACAAAAGGCTTGTGTCACGCTGCTGATCAGGCCGATTTCGCCGGCGTGTGTGTCATGCTGCCCCGCTGCATCGGCATAGCCCCAGCGTTGGGCAGTTTCACCAACTGCGCTGTGCTCCAGCGCCACCATGGACCACTGCTGTTGCAGCAGACGCAGGACTTCGGCGCTGGGCAGGACTTCGTCCATGCGCCAACCGTTGGTGGCCCCAACGTCCATGTATTCGATGAAGCGCAGACGCACACCACTGTGGCGAAAGTGCCGCGCCATAGGCACGATTTCCTGTTCGTTGGTGCCTTTTTTGACCACCATGTTCACTTTTACTGGCCCCAGTCCCACGTGTTGTGCGCGTTCAATGCCTTTCAAAACATCGTGCACGGGAAAGTCCACATCGTTCATGCGGCGAAACACCGCATCATCAAGTCCGTCCAGGCTGACGGTCACGCGTTGCAAACCCGCATCCTTGAGGCTTTGGGCCTTTCGCTCCAGCAATGACCCATTGGTGGTCAGTGTGAGGTCCAAGGGGGAGCCATCCGGTGTGCTCAAGCTGGCCAGTTGCTCGATCAGCACCTCGATGTTCTTTCGCAGCAGAGGCTCGCCCCCGGTCAGGCGAATCTTACGCACACCCAAGGAGACAAAGTTTTTAGCCAGACGTGTGATCTCTTCGAAGCTCAACAAGTCCTTGTGGGGCAGGTAGGCGTAATTTTTGTCAAAGACTTCTTTGGGCATGCAGTAGCTGCAGCGGAAATTGCACCGGTCCGTTACGCTGATGCGTAAATCGTGCAAAGGCCTCGCATGTGTATCGAGCAGCGCGGTCCGAAGACGTTCTGCAGGGGTGGCTGCGGGCATGGGTAAGGCGGCCGTACGCAGGTCTATCAGGGGGTAAACGCTTTCAGACATGCAGTCATTTTGCACCAGCAAGACCCACTGTGCAGGATAGGCGCAAGCCCGGTGAAAGTAAAATCAGGGGTAATCCCGGTGTAGTACACCTTTCTTTTCAATCCCTAGCAGAGACGAGAACATGGCCCTCGATAAAGTGACCCCAGGTAACAAAGCCCCTGAAGCTTTCAATGTGATCATCGAAATTCCGATGAACTCTGACCCGATCAAGTACGAAGTGGACAAGGAAAGCGGGGCCATTTTTGTGGACCGTTTCATGGGGACGGCCATGCACTACCCGACCAACTATGGTTATGTGCCGCAGACGATCGCCGGCGACGGTGACCCTGTGGACGTGCTGGTCATGACGCCTTTTCCACTGCCTGCGGGCGTGGTGATCACGTGTCGCGCCATTGGCATCCTGAAAATGGAAGACGAAGGCGGCGTGGATGGCAAAGTGCTGGCTGTACCTGTCGACAAGCTGCTGCCGATCTACGCCAACATCAAGACCACCGACGATCTGCACGAACTGCAGCTCAAGCAAATTGCCCACTTCTTTGAGCACTACAAAGATCTGGAAAAAGGCAAGTGGGTCAAGGTTCTGGGCTGGGAAGGCGTCGACGCAGCCAAGAAAGAAATCACCGACGGTATTGCTGCCTACAGCAAAGCCTGATCACCCAGGTTCATGACAGGCCTGTTGCAGCTCATGGCTGCAGCAGGCTTTTTTAATGGTTGCTCAAGCGCGGTGAGATAATCTGCAGACCCACTCGATGTGCATGTTTATGACTCTCCAGATCAATGTGGCCCAGCTCAATTTGGTGGTGGGCGACATGATGGGCAATGCCCAAAAAATCATTGACGCGGCCCGATACGCCTATGCTGATGGCGCGCGGCTGGTGCTGACACCTGAACTGTCCATTTGCGGTTATGCCGCCGAAGACTTGTTGCTGCGTCCTGCGTTTATCCAAAGTTGTGACCAGGCGGTTCAATCTCTTGCGCAGGCTTTGGCGGATTTGCCTGGGCTGCATGTGGTGGTGGGTCATCCGGTGGGGGGCAGCTTGCGCACCCGAAGCGTGAGTCAGGTGCGCCGCTATAACCGTGCTTCGGTGTTCTGCGAGGGACGGCTTGTGGCCAGCTATGACAAGCAGGAGTTGCCTAACTATCAGGTCTTTGATGAGCGGCGCTACTTTACGCCGGGTCAACAGCCTTGTGTGTTTGAGGTGCAGGGTAAGCGTGTGGGGCTGCTCATTTGTGAGGATGCCTGGTTCGCTGGGCCTGCCCGGCAGGCTCTGGACGCGGGGGCGCAGCTTTTGGCGGTCCTCAATGCCTCGCCCTTTCATGTGGACAAAGGGGCCGAGCGCGAAGCTCAAATGCGTGAGCGCGTTCTGGAAACGGGCTTGCCACTTGTGTATGCCCATTTGGTGGGTGGGCAGGATGAAGTGGTGTTCGAGGGGCGGTCGTTTGCCCTGAACGCTCAAGGTGAAGTGGCTGCCCGTGCACCGGGTTTTGTAGAGGCGGCTCTGGCGGTGACCCTCACTTCAGAGGGTCATTTGCAGCCTGGTCCAATCCAGCCTCACGAGGATGAAGATGCGCAGCTGTGGCATGCCCTGGTGTTGGGGATTCGCGATTACATCGGCAAGAATGGTTTTCCCGGCGTGATTCTGGGGCTCTCAGGTGGGATTGACTCAGCCTTGGTGCTGGCACTGGCGGTCGATGCGCTGGGCCCAGCCCGGGTGCGTGCCGTCATGATGGCATCGCCTTACACCGCTGACATCAGCTGGATCGACTCGCGTGACATGGTGGCCCGGCTGGGTGTGCGTTACGATGAAATCCCGATTGCGGCGTTGTTTGCACAATTTCGTGCCTCGCTGTCCTCGCAGTTTGAAGGTCTGGCGGAAGATACAACCGAAGAAAACCTGCAGGCGCGCATTCGTGGCACGTTGCTGATGGCCCTGTCCAACAAAACCGGCTCGCTCGTCCTGACCACGGGTAACAAGAGTGAAATGGCCACAGGCTATTGCACGCTTTATGGTGACATGGCAGGCGGTTTCGCTGTGATCAAGGATGTGCTCAAGACCCGGGTGTTTCGGCTGGCGCGCTGGCGCAATGCGCACGATCCCTATGGCACGTGCGAAGCGCCGATCCCTGAGCGCATCATCACTCGCCCCCCCAGTGCCGAGCTGCGTCCTGATCAGAAAGACCAGGATAGCCTCCCCGAATACGAGGTGCTGGACGCCATCATCAGCCGTTACATGGAAAACGACGAGGGCTTGCAAGCGTTGGTGGCCGATGGCTTTGAGCCGGCTGATGTCGAGAAGGTCGTACGCCTGATTCGCATCAACGAGTACAAGCGTCGCCAGTCACCTGTAGGGATTCGGGTCACCCACCGCAGTTTCGGTAAAGATTGGCGTTATCCTATTACCAACCGTTTTCGATCCTGATTTCCCTTGAGGTAATGCACATGAAACAAATCACCGCCGTCATCAAGCCCTTCAAACTCGAAGAAGTCCGTGAGGGCTTGGCTGAGTGTGGCGTGACCGGCTTGACCGTGACGGAGGTCAAGGGGTTTGGCCGCCAGAAGGGCCACACCGAACTCTATCGTGGTGCTGAATACGTTGTCGACTTTCTGCCCAAGGTTAAGGTGGAAGTGGTCGTGAAGGATGACGATGTGGAGCGATGTGTGGACGCCATCGTCAAAGCCGCGCGCACCGGCAAGATTGGTGATGGCAAGATTTTCGTCACTTCGGTCGAACGCGTGGTGCGTATTCGTACTGGCGAGCAGGACGAAACAGCGATCTGATTTATCTCAGAGTTGATCGGCACGAGGGGCTGTGGACAGCCCCGCCTCGTTGATCAACAGGGGCAACAGTTCGCTTGCCGTGGGGGCGCTTCGAATGAGTTCGTTTTGCCATTCGCCCATGAATCCTGCCGATGTGCTTTGTCGGGTAAAGTCCAGCAGGTTGTCGTAGTAGCCTTGTGTGTTGAGCAAACCCACGGGCTTGTTGTGATAGCCAAGTTGCCGCCAAGTCCACACTTCAAAGAATTCCTCAAACGTACCAATGCCGCCGGGTAGGGCGACGAAGGCATCGGCACGCTCCATCATCATGCGCTTGCGCTCGTGCATGGTCTCTACGACGTGCAGCTCTGAACAGCCATCGTGCGCCCATTCGCGTTCTTGCAAGGCTTTGGGGATGATGCCGACAACGCTGCCGCCCGCTGCCAATGTGGCCTGAGCCACTTCGCCCATAAGGCCATTGCGACCGCCGCCATAGACGAGTTGGCCTGCGTGCTCGCCAATCCAGTGCCCCACCTCTTGGGCCACTTCGGTAAACACGGGGTCGTTACCGTGGCGAGAGCCGCAGTACACGCACAACGAAAATGCGGGAGGCATCCGGTTCATGGGGTGTGGGTCAATTGCCATAGGGATGCCGCCCAGATGCCGCCACACAGCACCATGGCCAGCAGAACGGCGGCGCTGCCCATGTCCTTGGCGCGTTTCGACAGATCGTGCCACTCAGGGCCCACACGATCTACCACCGATTCAATCGCCGTATTGAGCAACTCCACCATCATCACCAGCAGCACAGAGCCGGCCAGCAATGCCACTTCGACCCAGGAGCGACCCAGCCAGAAAGCCAGGGGCAACATGACCATAGAGGCCAGCACTTCCTGGCGGAAGGCCGCTTCATGCCATCCTGCCTTCAGACCAGCCCACGAATAACCGGCAGCATGGATCAGTCTGTTGAGACCGCGGCGCTCTTTCTGGGCGTTGTGGTGAGCAGACTTTTCGGGGGTCATGAATTGTCCTTGGGGGAGGGTTTGACCGAAATCAGCCGGGTGCCTGCCAGCTGGTCATGCCAGAACTGCTGCTGAGGGTGAAAGCGGCTGAGCAAGGCCCATATGGCGACCCAGCCCACACTGAGCACCAAAACCTGCGGGGCGGGCAGTTTGAAAAGCCACTGCATGGACAGAGGCGGTAAAAACCAGATCCACACCAGGATGTAGCGTGCCAGTGCGCGCGCTTGGCTGATGGATTGCCCCTGTTTATCTGTGATCCGGATATGCCAGGTTTTCATGGCCAGCGTTTGGCCTTTTGACCAAAACCAGGCGAAGTAAATACCAAGGACCAGGAAGACGAAAAACTGCAAGGGGTGACGGTTATCCAGCGCATTGCGTGTCTGGCTGAGGGTGCCAAAGAGGTAGCCTGCGATGAACACCACGCCAAAGAGCAGCATGCCCTCGTACAGCCAGCAAGCCATGCGGCGGCGCAGTCCGGGGGCTTGCAAAGGGATTGATGAGCTTGAATGCATGCTGTCACACAGTGAAAACGGCAGCTATTATCGCACCCGGGCCGGCGGCCACGGGGGACAGGCCAAATGGTGCGATAATGCGCGTTTGCAACTGAAAACGAGCAAACGGATCAACATCCGGCCCGGTCACGAATTATGGGCCCATGGTGTTGGTCTCAAGTCCCGAAGCCACTTCACAAGAGTCGCGCCAAGGGGCACCCAAGGTTTTTCGTCAGAGAAATTCACAAAGGTTGAAAATGGAAATGTCCAAAGCCGAAATGGCCTCAGCAGCCCACGCCGCCCAAGGGCAGGAATTGCGTGGCGCAGAAATTCTGGTCAAGGCACTGCAAGCCGAGAACGTCAAATACATCTGGGGCTATCCGGGTGGCGCGGTCCTGCATATTTACGATGCCTTCTACAAACAAGACACCATTCAGCATGTCTTGGTCCGTCATGAACAGGCTGCTGTGCACGCCGCCGACGGCTATGCGCGCGCCACGGGTGATGTGGGCGTGGCACTCGTCACCTCCGGCCCCGGCGTGACCAATGCGGTCACCGGCATCGCCACTGCCTACATGGACAGCATTCCCATGGTGATCGTCTGTGGCCAGGTCCCCACAGCCGCCATCGGTCTGGATGCGTTCCAGGAATGTGACACTGTTGGCATTACGCGCCCTATCGTCAAGCACAACTTCCTGGTCAAGGATGTGCGCGACATGGCCGAGACCATGAAGAAGGCCTTCCACATCGCGCGTACCGGCCGTCCGGGTCCGGTGGTGGTCGATGTGCCGAAAGACGTGTCCTTCCTCAAGACCGCCTATCACGGCTATCCCGAGACGGTCGCGATGCGCAGCTACAACCCGGTGCGCAAGGGCCATGGCGGCCAGATCCGCAAGGCGCTGCAGCTGCTGATGTCGGCCAAGCGTCCCTACATCTACACCGG
>JALRIL010000062.1 GCA_023255445.1 Limnohabitans sp.
AATCTCGGGCACGTACTTGGTGATCAGGTCACCGAGCTTGCGCATGATCTTGGCGCGCTCGGTGGCGGGCGTGGCAGCCCATTTCGGGAAGGCGGCTTTGGCGGCGGCCACAGCCGCATTCACTTCGGCTTCGCCGCCCGAAGCGACTTCGGCCAACACCTCTTGGGTGGCGGGGTTGATGGTTTCGAAGTAGTCGCTGCCCGCGACGGATTGGCCGTTGATGAGGTGGTCGATTTTCATGTCGTGTCTTTCTTTCAGGCTTGTCGGGGCTGAAGCCACCGACCTACTGGGCTGTCATTCCCGCGAACGCGGGTATGACACATCAGGTGCGTGATGTCCGGCTGACCAGATGCCGTGACCTTGCTCATGCGGCCACGATGGTGTTGGTCAATGCCCCGATGTCCTCGATCTCGGTGACGATCACGTCGCCGGGCTCCACGTTCACGATGCCGTCGGGCGTGCCCGTCAGGATCAAATCGCCGGGATTGAGCGTCATGAAACTGCTGAAGTATTCGATCAGCGTGGGCACATCAAAAATCATGTCGGCCGTGCTGCCGCTTTGGGTGACCTTTCCATTGACGGTGGTTTGCAGCTTGAGCGCCATCGGGTTGGGCACATCGGCCGCGTCCACCAGCCAGGGGCCAATCGGCGTGCAGGTGTCGCGGTTTTTCACGCGCAGATTGGGGCGGTACCAGTTTTCCAGGTAGTCGCGGATCGCGTAGTCGTTGGCCACGGTGTAGCCCGTGATGTAGTCATACGCATCGGTCTTCTTCACATGGCGCGCGGTGCGGCCAATCACCACGGCCAGCTCGCACTCGTAGTGCATGTAGTCCACATCGGCTGGCCGCTTGGTGAAGGCCTTGTGGCCTATTAACGAAGCTTGGCTCTTCATGAAGGCCAGCGGCTCTTCGGGGGCTTTGAAGGCGAGTTCCTTGGCGTGGTCGGCATAGTTCAAGCCCAGCGCGATCACGGTGCGCGCCTGCGCCGTGGGCGCCAGGGGCGGCAGCCAGACGACCTCATCAAAACCCACACGACGACTGGCGTGCGGGCCTTGCGTCAACAACAGTTGGCCATCGGATTCGACAGCGTCGTGAATGGCGCCAGACCAGGCGATGCGAGCGTGTTTCATGCCAGGCCTTTCACGTTGGTGGTCACCGCGCTGAAACCAGGGGCAGAAATCTCAACCCGGTCACCGGCCTTGGCTCGCGGGCGTGTGCCGTCTGCCAGGCAGTCGGTACCCACCATCAGCACGTCGCCGGGTTGCAGCGTCATGAACTCACCTACATCGGCCAGCAGCTGTGGGATGCCGCGCATCATCTCGCGCAAATCCACGGTCTGCACCACCTCATCATTGCGACGCACCGCGACCTGCAGCGCAGCCCAGTCCTGCACCTGGCCCGGTTTGATCTGCTGCGGCAAGCCCAGAAAGCCGTCACGGCAGCGGAACTTGACCGGTGGCCGGTAGTAGCTGGTGTGCGGAACGGTCCAGTCATTCATCAGCACCGCACCCACCACCTGCGCCTGCGCACCGATGACCAGGCCCAGCGTGGCGCCGATGTCGACCTCGCTCACGCCGTCCTGCAACAGCAAGTCCTGTCCGGCGGGGCAGAAGGTGTTGGCGGTCTTCACATACAGCACGGGGGCTTTGGGCGCGGCCTTGTGCGGGTCTTGCGTCATGCGTGCAGACCACAAGTCCCATTCGCGGCGAAAGTTAAGCAAGGTGCCGTACACCGTGCCTTGGGGTAACCAGGGGTTCATCGTTCTTCTTCCTCGGCCAGTTCTTCTGGCGTTTCAATGTCGGGCGCTTCCAGTGCAATCACTTCGTCCAGCAGGGCATACAACTGCCCCAGTTTGGTTTTGCCCAGGTGCTGCTCCATCCAGCTGTAATGCGCTTCGATGGTTTGCGATAAGGTTTCAACTTTTTCCAACCCAAGCGGCGTAGCGCGCACCACGGTTCTGCGTCCGTCCTGACCACAGCGCTCGCGGGTAATCAGACCATCGCGTTCCATGCGCGACAGCACGCCTGTCAAACTCGGCCCCAGCAAATAGGCCTCGCGTGCTACACGCCCTGTCTCAACGCCCGAGGGGTCGTCCGCATGCTCACCCAACACGCGCAGCACGCGCCACTGCTGGTCGGACAGCCCATGCTGACGCAAGCTGGGACGGGTGTGTGCCATGACCGCTTCACGCGCTTGCAACAGCAAGCGCGGAAGGTTGCGGTGAACAAAGGGAGGGGTAGGCTTCATTTATTTAATATGTTAAATGATTTTGAGCAGCTTCCACCTAGTGCGAACCCTTGGGTACGTTCAGAAATGAAAAAAGGCGCCGAAGCGCCTTTTGATGGGGTACGAAGCGATCAGTAACCGCCGCCGTAGCCACCGCCGCCTTCGCGACGACCGCCACCGTTACCACGGGGGCCTGCGCCGTAGGGGCTGCGGAAACCGCCGCCACCGTTGTCGCCGCCGTAGCCGCCACCGCCTTCACGACGGCCGCCACCAAAGCCACCACCACCGTAGCCACCGCCGCCTTCGCGACGGCCACCACCGAAACCACCGCCACCGCTGCGGGGGGGACGGGGTTCCATCGGACGGGCTTCGTTGACCACGATGTTGCGGCCACCCAGGGCCTGGCCATGCATGCCTTCGATGGCAGCTTGCGCTTCGGCATCGCTGCCCATTTCGACAAAGCCGAAACCTTTGGAACGGCCGGTGTCGCGCTCCATCATGACTTTGGCGCTGGTCACAGCGCCGAAGGCGGAGAATGCTTGCTCCAGATCGCCATCACGCACGGAATAGGGCAGGTTGCCCACGTACAGTTTGTTGCCCATCAATGGGACTCCTCAAAACAAAAACACAAGCGATGGAGTTTCCGAAAGCGCATCTAATCTGAGAACGACCCGGATGGGAAGCGAAACTGACCTGTTCACCGCAAACACACCCAGCCCAAGGGGCCAAGCTCAGCCATTATGCGCGAGATTCGTGATTTTTCAACCCGGGGCATTCCCGCAAGCCGCACAGACAGCGGCTTGTCGGCTTTTCCCCACTGTTTTACCAGCTGACCTCACGGTCCGGGGTGGCACTGATTTTGTGCACGGTCAGGTCAGCACCGTCGTATTCCTCTTCCGGGCTGAGCTTCAAACCAAAGACGGCCTTGATCGTGCCGTACACCACGACACCCCCTACCACCGCCCAAACCACAGCCAAGGCGGTACCGATCAGCTGCGCCGTCACATTTACGCCGCCCAGGCCACCCAATGCCGAGCTGCCAAAGATACCGGCTGCAATGCCGCCCCAGGTGCCGCACAGGCCATGAAGGGGCCAAACGCCCAGCACATCGTCGATCTTCCACTTGTTTTGGGTCAAGGTGAACATGCCCACAAACAAAGCGCCCGCCATGGCGCCGACCACCAGCGCGCCCATGGGGTGCATCAAATCCGAACCTGCGCAGACCGCCACCAAGCCCGCCAAAGGGCCGTTGTGCACAAACCCAGGGTCGTTCTTGCCCAGGACCAGCGCGGCCAAGGTGCCGCCAACCATGGCCATCAGAGAATTGACCGCGACCAGGCCGGACATTTTGTCCAGGGTCTGGGCACTCATCACATTGAAGCCGAACCAGCCCACGATCAGGATCCAGGCACCCAACGCCAAAAACGGAATGTTCGAAGGCGGGTGGGCCGACATGGCACCGTCCTTGCGGTAACGGTTGTAGCGCGCGCCCAACAGCAGCACGGCCGGCAACGCAATCCAGCCCCCCACCGCATGCACCACCACAGAACCAGCAAAGTCGTGGAACTCATCGCCCGTCAAGGCTTTGATCCAGGCCTGCACACCGAAATGCTGGTTCCAGGCAATGCCTTCAAAGAACGGATAGACAAAACCCACCACACAGGCCGTGGCCAGCAACTGGGGCCAGAACTTGGCGCGCTCGGCAATACCACCAGAAATGATGGCGGGAATGGCCGCAGCAAAGGTCAGCAGGAAAAAGAACTTGACCAGCTCATAACCGTTCTTGGCGGCCAGCTGTTCGGCACCCACAAAAAAGTGAGTGCCATAGGCCACGCCATAGCCAACCATGAAATACACCACGGTAGACACCGAAAAATCCACCAGGATTTTGACCAAGGCGTTGACCTGGTTCTTTTTACGGACGGTGCCCAGCTCCAGAAAGGCAAAGCCCGCATGCATGGCCAGCACCATGATGCCACCCAGCAAAATAAAGAGCGCATCCGCGCCCTGTTTCAGTGCATCCATTGTTTTCCCTTGGACAAAATGATCTTGTTTGGTGCAAAACACCTGAAAAAAAGGTGCTTGCACCAAATAAATGCAATATTCATGCCCAAAACGAAACGTGCACCAAAGCAGCGCGGGTTGATGGCTTTACGACCACAGGGCAATCGTGGATGATCCGCCCTCATGAACCTGCTTCGACGACAACTGTGCCTGCTGCCCCTGGGGGCTGGCTGGCTGCATGGTGCGGCACACGCCAGCACCGAGATTGACGAGGGCATTGACTTTGAGGTGCTGCCCACGCCGCAGCCCACGCGCAGCAACGCACGCATCGAAGTGATCGAGTTTTTCCGTTACGGCTGCCCGTTTTGCGATCGGCTGGAACCCGTGCTCCAGCGCTGGGCGCAAAACCACGCCAAAGCACTGGTGCTGCGCAAAGTGCCTGTGTCGTTTTACAGCACCACTCACCAGCAGCTTTATTTGACGCTGACCCAGATGCAGCAAGAAACAAAGCTCAGCCAAAAGATTTACGACGCGATCCACCGCCATGCCCGGGCGTTGGACAACCTGGAAGACATTGTGGATTGGTTAGGCCACCAAGGCGTGGACACCGCCACCTTTACCCAAACCTGGAACTCCCCAATGATGGCCCAAGCCGTGGCGCTAGCCAACGCCGAAGTGCAAGCCTATGGCGTGAAATTTGTGCCTCAGTTTGGCGTCAATGGCCGCTACCTGACGTCTCCCGCCATGGTCGGCGGCAACAACGCCCGAGCGCTGGAAGTGGTGGAAGCACTGGTGCAGCGGGAACTGGCTACGCACCACGACTAGCGTCACCCCAGCTTCTTCATGAGCAGCGCATTGACCTGCGCCGGATTGGCCTTGCCCTTGCTGGCCTTCATGATCGGACCCACCAGACCGTTGAGCGCCTTGGCATTGCCGGCCTTGAACTCCTCGACATTCTTGGGGTTGGCGGCCAGCACCTCGTCAATGATCTTTTCCAGTTCGCCGGTATCGTTCATCTGCTTGAGGCCTTTGGCCTCGATGATGGCGTCGACTTCACCGCCTTCGGTCCACAGCACTTCAAACACCTGACGCGCCGCATTGTTGCTGATGGTGTTGTCGCTGATGCGGCCGATCAGGGCGGCCAGTTGCGCGGCGCTCACCGGGGCTTGCTCGATGCCGATCTCGCCCGCGTTCAAGCGGCGCGAAACCTCGCCCATGATCCAGTTGCTGGCCAGCTTGGGCTGGCCGCAAGCTTTGGCAGCGGCTTCAAAGTAGGCAGCCATGGCCTTGCTCTGGGTGAGCGTGGTGGCGTCGTATTCGGGCAGGGCGTAGTCCTTGACGAAGCGCTCGGCCATCACGCGCGGCAGCTCGGTCATTTCGCCCTTGACGCGCTCGACCCAGTCGCGGCCGATCACGAGCGGTGGCAGGTCGGGATCTGGGAAGTAGCGGTAGTCGGCCGAATCTTCCTTGGTACGCATGGCGCGCGTCTCGCCGGTGTCGGGGTCAAACAGCACGGTGGCCTGCTGGATGGCGCGGCCGTCTTCGATTTCTTCGATCTGCCAGCGGACCTCGTAGTCGATGGCCTGCTGCATGAACTTGAAGCTGTTCAGGTTCTTGATCTCACGGCGCGTGCCCAGCGGCTGGCCGGGTTTGCGCACCGAGACGTTGGCGTCGCATCGGAACGAACCCTCTTGCATATTGCCGTCGCAGATGCCGATCCAGGTGACGATCTTGTGCAGCTCCTTGGCGTAGGCCACGGCCTCTTCGCTGGAGCGGATGTCGGGCTCGGTCACGATCTCCAGCAACGGCGTACCTGCGCGGTTCAGGTCAATGCCGGACTGGCCAATGAAGTCTTCATGCAGTGATTTGCCCGCGTCTTCTTCGAGGTGGGCGCGCACGAGACGGACGGTTTTGCGCACCGTTTCTTTGCCCTCTTCCAGATAAAACGACACCTCGCCGCCCTGCACCACCGGGATCTCGAACTGGCTGATCTGGTAGCCCTTGGGCAGGTCGGGGTAGAAGTAATTTTTGCGCGCAAAGATGCTGCGCTCGGCCACATGCGAGTTGACGGCCAGACCGAACTGGATAGCGCGCTCCACGGCGCCCTTGTTCATCACGGGCAAGGTGCCGGGCAGGGCCATGTCGAGGGCGCAGGCCTGCGTGTTGGGCTCGGCGCCAAAGGCCACGCTGGCGCGGCTGAAGATCTTGCTGTTCGTCGACAGCTGGGCGTGGGTTTCGAAGCCGATCACGACTTCGTAGCCTTGAACGAGTTTGGCGGTCATATCAAATGCCCTCCGGCTTGCGAAGGTGGAAATCGGTGGCTTGCTGCAGGCGGTGTGCCACGTTGAGCAGCTGGGCTTCCTTGAAGTAGTTGCCGATCAGCTGCATACCGACAGGCATGCCGTGTGCACCAAAGCCGGCGGGCACGCTCATGCCGGGCAGGCCCGCCAGCGAGGCGGGCAGGGTGAAGATGTCGGCCAGGTAGTCGGCCACCGGGTCGTTGGCGTTTTCGCCGAGCTTCCACGCCACCTTGGGCGCCACCGGGCCGGCGATCACGTCGCATTGTTTGAAGGCGTTCTGGAAGTCGTCGGCGATCATGCGGCGGATCTTTTGGGCCTGAAGGTAGTAGGCGTCGTAGTAGCCGTGGCTCAGCACATAGGTGCCGGTCATGATGCGGCGCTTGACCTCGCTGCCGAAGCCTTCGGCACGCGACTTCTTGTACATGCTTTCCAGGTCGGTGTAGTCCTTCGCGCGGTGGCCGAACTTCACGCCATCAAAGCGGCTCAGGTTGGAGCTGGCTTCGGCCGGGGCGATGATGTAGTAGACCGGAATCGACAGCTCGGTGCGCGGCAGGCTGATGGGCACCAGCGTGGCGCCCAGCTGGGTCAGCTCGGCCAGCGCGGCGTCCACCGCAGCACGCACGTCGGCGGCCAGACCTTCACCAAAAAACTCTTTCGGGATGCCGATGCGCAGGCCCTTCAAGTCTGCGTTCAGCGACGCGGTGAAGTCCTCCGCAGGCACGTCCAGCGAGGTCGAGTCGCGGTCAGGGTCCGGGCCGCACATGGCAGACAGCAGCAACGCGCAGTCTTCGGCGGTGCGGGCCATGGGGCCGCCTTGGTCCAGGCTGGAAGCGTAGGCGATCATGCCGTAGCGGCTGGCGCGGCCATAAGTGGGCTTGATGCCGGTGATGCCGCAAAAGCTGGCGGGCTGGCGGATCGAACCGCCGGTGTCGGTGCCGGTGGCGGCGGGCACCACGCGGGCCGCAATGGCGGCGGCGCTGCCGCCCGACGAACCGCCGGGCACGCGGCTCGTGTCCCAGGGGTTTTTCACCGAACCGTAAGCGCTGTTCTCGTTGCCCGAGCCCATGGCGAATTCGTCGCAATTGAGCTTGCCCACGGTGACCATGCCCGCCTCGGCCAGTCGGCGCACCAGTGTCGCGTCAAACGGTGAGCGGTAGCCTTCGAGCATTTTCGAGCCCGCCGTGGTGGGGAAGTCCTGGGTGACGAAAATGTCCTTGTGGCCCAGCGGCACGCCTTCCAGCGCACCTGCCTTGCCTGCGGCGATGCGCTCGTCCGAAGCCTGAGCCTGCGCCAGCGTGGCTTCGGGGTTCAGAGCCAGAAAGCTACCTGTCGTGTCTGCCTGGGCGCGGGCCACAAAGTGCTGCGCCACCTCGGTGGCGGAAAAAGTTTTGGCCTTGAGGCCAGCGGCCAGTTCGGCCACGGTCATGTCATGCAATACGGTCGTCATGGCCAGCCTCACTCGATCACTTTGGGCACTAGGAACAAGCCACGCTCAACGGCAGGGGCACTTTGCTGGTTGGCCTCGCGGTTGTTGGGTTCGCTCACCACGTCCTCACGCAGACGCAGTTGCACGTCCTGGATGGCGGCCACCGGGTGCGCCATGGGCTCAACATCTTTGGTGTCGACAGCCTGCATGGCTTGAACGATGTTGAAGAAACCGTTGATCTGGTCGAGCAGGTGCCCGTTTTCCTCGGGCTTGAGCTCCAGCCGGGCCAGGTTGGCAATCCGGTCAATGTCCTGGGCAATCAGCGTCATAGTGGTGTGAACTCCAAAGCATTCGTTTCTTTTTCATATCTTCACACTTTGGTCGAGCTATGAAGTGCGCAAGAAACGGGCAATCGGGTATTATCCAGTGTTTAGAGAAGGAAGGCCTGTATCTGCCTCGGACAAAGCCTTTCATCACCCTGTTTGCCGGCCAAAGCTGATCACTTTTGCCAACTAGGAATTGCGCATGTTTTCCTCATTCCGTCGTTATTTTTCCAGCGACCTGGCCATCGACCTGGGCACCGCCAACACCCTGATTTTCGTGCGCGAAAAAGGCATTAGAGATATCCGTTACATTGACCCTCGTAAGATTACAAAGGTTAAAGAAGTAAAGAAAGAAAAGAACG
>JALRIL010000155.1 GCA_023255445.1 Limnohabitans sp.
GGTGAGCGTCAGGCAAATCAGGCCCCGACCAAAGCGGGCCATGAAGTTGATGGCCTCAGGGGTGACGTGGTCTGAAGCCAGGACCAGGTCGCCTTCGTTTTCGCGGTCTTCTTCGTCCACCAGGATCACGATGCGACCGGCTTTCATCTCGGCCACGATCTCTTCGACGGGCGAAATCGCCACGGGGGTCAGTTGTGCGGGCGCGTTCATGCGGTGTCTTTCTGGACCAGGCCTGCGCTGAGCATGCGCTCCACATAGCGGGCCACGGTGTCGATTTCGAGGTTGACGCGGCTGCCAGCCTTCAGGCTGCCCAGCGCGGTGTTTTGTAGGGTATGCGGAATCAGGTTGATGCTGACCTCGCAGCCTTCGTCCAGATCGTTCACCTTGTTCACCGTGAGGCTCACGCCGTTGATGGTGATGGAGCCCTTGTAGGCCAGGTACTTGGCCAGCGCAGGCGGGGCCAGCACGCACAGCTCCCAGCTTTCGCCGACCTGCTCAAAGCGGCTTACGCTGCCCACACCGTCGACGTGGCCTGAGACAATGTGTCCGCCCAAGCGGTCGTGGGCGCGCAGCGCTTTTTCGAGGTTGATGGGGCCAGGCTGGTCAAGTCCGCAGGTCTTGTCCAGCGATTCGGCAGAAATGTCGATCGTGAACTGTTGCAGCTCGGGGTTGAAGGTGGTGACGGTCATGCAGGCGCCGTTGAGGGCGATGCTGTCGCCCAGACCCACGTCGTCGAGGTAGCCGGCGGGCGCCTCGATGGTCAGGCGCTTGCCGTGTTGTAAAGAGCGACCCAGGTCGTGGAGGGCGACGATTCGCCCCACGCCGGTGATGATTCCGGTGAACATGACTCGTATTTTCGCAGGATATGGGGCTGTTTCCCGTACCTGCATACAAAAAGCCTGCCACCGACCTAGGGTAAGCCATGGGCGGGCATGCGCAGCTGGGTGCCTAAAATATGTTGCATTGCAGCATGCCCGCTGGGTGGCTGATCTGTCTGGAGCCTCAAGTGTCTGTTTCGTCCAAATCCAAGCCCGTCCCATCCCATGACGAGGGCTTGCACATCATCAAGAAATACCCCAACCGCCGCTTGTACGACACGCACACCTCCACTTACGTGACTTTGGCCGAGGTCAAACAGCTGGTGCTCAAGGCCCGGCCATTTGCGGTGCGGGATGCCAAAACGGGCGAGGACCTGACGCGGTCCATCCTGCTGCAGATCATTCTGGAAGAAGAGGCCGCCGGCATGCCTTTGTTCAGTGAACAGGCGTTGGCCAACATCATTCGTTTTTATGGTCATACCTCGCAGGCTTACATGGGCAGCATGCTCGACAGCCAGCTCAATGCCCTGGCCCAATGGCAAACCCGGCTGGGTGAGCAATCTGTGCCCTTGATGGATCAGATGAAAAAACAGACCGAACAAATGTGGGGCGCTTTTGGCCTGAAGCTCTGAGGCCACCGCGCCTGACCCGTTTTGCAGGGACAATCGGGGCATGAACGCAGAAGTTTCCACACCCAACGCCAAACAGGACGCCCCCAAAGTGGGCTTTGTCAGCCTGGGCTGTCCCAAGGCGCTGACCGACTCCGAATTGATCCTCACGCAACTGAGCGCCGAGGGTTACCAAACCTCCAAAACCTTTGACGGGGCCGATCTGGTCATCGTCAACACCTGTGGCTTCATTGACGATGCCGTCAAGGAAAGCCTGGACACGATCGCCGAAGCCCTGGCCGAAAACGGCAAAGTCATCGTGACGGGTTGCCTGGGCGCCCGTACGGCCGAGGAGGGGGGCAACTTCGTGCTCGACAAGCACCCCAGCGTGCTGGCCGTGACGGGACCGCACGCCACCCAAGAGGTGATGGATGCGGTTCACACCCATTTGCCCAAACCGCACGATCCTTTCCTGGACCTCGTGCCCGGCGGCTTTGGCGAGGCGGGCCTCAAACTCACGCCCAAGCATTACGCGTATTTGAAGATCAGCGAAGGCTGCAACCACCGCTGCACCTTTTGCATCATCCCGTCCATGCGGGGTGACCTGGTCTCGCGCCCGATTGGCGATGTGCTCAAGGAATCCAAGGCCTTGTTCGAAGGCGGTGTGAAAGAGCTGCTGGTCATCAGCCAGGACACTTCAGCTTATGGCGTGGATGTGAAGTACCGCACGGGTTTTTGGGACGGCAAACCCGTCAAGACGCGCATGCTGGAGCTGGTGCAGACCTTGGGCGAGATGGCCCGCGAACACGGGGCCTGGGTGCGCTTGCACTATGTCTACCCCTACCCCAGCGTGGACGACATCATTCCGCTCATGGCCGAAGGCCTGGTGTTGCCTTATCTGGATGTGCCGTTTCAGCACAGCCACCCTGATGTGCTGCGCCGCATGAAGCGCCCCGCCAGCGGCGAGAAAAACCTGGAGCGCATCCAGCGCTGGCGCGAGCTGTGCCCGGAGCTGGTGATCCGCAGCACCTTCATTGCCGGTTTCCCGGGCGAGACCGAAGAAGAGTTTGAGCACCTGTTGGACTTTTTGCGCGAAGCGCAGATCGACCGTGCAGGTTGCTTTGCCTACAGCCCGGTGCATGGCGCCAGAGCCAATGATTTGCCGGGGCAGTTGCCCGACGCATTGCGCGAAGCGCGTCGTTCGCGTTTCATGGAAGTGGCTGAAGAAGTATCCATCGCGCGCTTGCAGCGCCGGGTGGGCTCGAACATGCAAGTGCTGGTCGATTCCGCACCAGCCATGGGCCGGCGCGGTGGTCAGGGCCGAAGCTACGCCGATGCGCCCGAGATCGATGGCGTTGTCCGTCTGCTGCCACCCGAAAAAATCAGCAAAACCCTCAAGGTGGGCGAGTTCACCCGCGCGCGCATTGTGAGCGTTGAGGGCCACGACCTCGTGGCCCAGCCCATTTAAGCCGGGGCCCTACACCACCTTGAGCGGGTAGCCCAGGGCATAGCCATAACCGCGCAAGGTGCGTATGGTGTCCTCGGGAGCGCCACATGCACTGAGTTTCTTGCGCAAGGTGCTGACCCGCATTTCCAGGTTGGCTGGCAGCAGTCCCTTGTCTTTGGTGTCGATCAGCTGCATGGCTTGCCAGCGCTCCAGTTGCTGGCCAGGGGCACGACTCAGCGCGGCCAAAAGCAGGCTCTCGCCCTGGGTCAAGAGCACGGGTTCTTTGGGGCCGGTCAGCCACCAGGTTTGGCTGTTGAGCTCCAGTGCAAGGTGCTCGGTCGAGGTTTGCGTGGGTCGGACACGACGCCCCAGGCTGTTGATACAGGCGAGCAGTTCGGCTTGTTCCACCGGCTTGATCAGATAGTTGTCGGCCCCGCAGGCGTAGCCCTCCAGGCGGTCTTGCAGTTGCCCCCGGGCCGTCATGAGCACGATGCCTGCCTTGGGGTGGCTTTGCCGAATGCGATCGGCCAGGCTGAAACCATTTTCGCCGGGCAGGTTGACGTCAATGATGTACAGGTCAGGCAGGCTGTGCGTGGGGGTGTTGTCGATGTCTTCGGCGCAGTCCAGGCTGGTGACGCGGTGTCCCTGGTCTTGCAGAAAGGCTGTGGTGGCTTCGCGCAAACCATCGTTGTCTTCCACGATCAGGATGTGCAGGGACTGGGGCGAATGCATGTGTGTCAGGTAGAAAACGTGTTGGCGTAAATGTAGGCAATGTGCGCAGCTGCGGACCAAATCTAACCAAATGCGGCTTCAAGTACCCTTGGGCAGGGTCAATACAAAGCGCACCTGTTCACCAAACGGATCGTAGTCCACGCGCCCTCCGAGTTTGTGCATCAGGTTGCGCACCAGGAACAAACCCAGGCCCGTGCCTGCCTGGCGTTGTGCGCCAGGGGTACGGTAGTACTTGCCAAACACTTTCTCCCTGTCGGGCCAGCCGGATTTGCCCACCGTGTTGCTGATCAACAGCCTCTCAACGGGATGCGTATCTGTCGCCTGTAATGCTTCCATCTGAATGGGGGTATCGGGTGCGGCGTATTTGCAGGCGTTTTCCAGCAAGTTGCTGATCACAATGAACAACAATTGCGGGTCGGTCAACAGGGGCCATTGCGCAGGCAGATTGACATGTACACGCTCAGGGGCCGGACAGGCAGCGACAGCATCGTGCAGCATGGCCACCAGATCAACATGGGAGGCATGAATCTGCAGGCCCTGGTCGCCCAACTGGGTGCTTTGCAGGCAGCGCTCGATCACGGCGTTCATTTCTCGGATGGCGCGTTTGATGTCCAGTGCCCCTTTGCTGCCTGGGTCCAAACGCATGTGCATGGTCGCCAAGGGTGTTTTGAGCTCGTGGGTCAACATCGTCAACAACTGCTCTTGTTCCTGCCGAGCAAGGCGGTCTTGCTCGGCTTGCAGGTGCAGCCGCTCAAGTTGCTGCTGCGCCTGCTGTTGATGTTTTTGCCTCACATACGCTCGGTACTGCAGCATAAGCAAGACCAAAAAGCCGCTGGCCAGGCCATGGGCCTGCACCAGGTAAATCGCGATCTCGGCACCTTTGGTCAGGCCCAGCCCGGGCAAGGAGGCCACAGCCAGAATCAGCAGCAGCAAGCTGTAAAAGCCGATCACAATACGACGAGGCAGGGCGGGTGGATTCAAAGAATCTTGCTCTCTCCACCCTCGTGCCAGCAAGGCAGCAATCAACAGCACGACGGGGGTGATCAGCACCGTAGACAGATTGATTTGCAAGGCCAGGCGGGGCATATCGAAGACAAAAAACAAACTTAAATTCACAAACAACATGCCTGCCAACAAGCGCAGCGCCCACAGTGTCCAGAGGCGAGGCTTGAATTCGCTGAGGAAGACCAAGTGGAAATAAATGCCCGCACTGGTGGCCACCATGCTGAACAGGGACGACAGTAAATCCAGCGAATGCGCTGACCAGGACTGGGGCCAAAAGATGCGCATGTACCCCAGCACACACAAGGCGTAAATCAAGGCGGCCAGCTGTTTAAGGCCAAACAAGCCCGCCACCTTTTCCTTGGTGAACAGCCAGTGCGTGATACCCCAAAGCGAAAAAATGCTGACCAACCCCACATACAGTGCAAACAGCAGATGATCGGTTTGCACCAGGTTCAGCAAGTCGGGTTCACGCACCACGGTGGTTGAGAGTTGACGAGTGCTGGTCGAGGTGACGCGAAGCCAGATGTCCCTGGGCTGCTCGTTTGCGGCCAGCGGGACCAAAAAAGCCATGCCTTTCAAACTGGAAGCGCTTGGGTGGTGTGTGTCGCCTGTGCGGCCGGCCATGCCGTTGGGCGCAGCGGGATCGAAGACCTGAATGTCGTCCAGGTACACAGGTCGAATGCGCAACACCAGATCGTCCTGCACGGGGCCAGGATTGGCCGCTGTACCCGCAATTCGTAAGCGGACCCACACCACAGAGTCGCCAAAGCCCTTGCTGAGCACCCCTTCATAGGGGGTGGTTTCACGGCTCTGTACCTGGGGCCATTGCAGCTGGCCAGTGGAGTCTTCCAGCCAGGCGCGTTCTGTGATGAGGTCTTGGCCCGCAAACGCAGGTGTGACGGATTGCAGCCAGAACCCGATGAGCCAAGCGACCCATGTCAGGAATTTAATTCCTTTAAATTTATACATTTAATGAATTTGTGAATTTTGGGATATTTTGGATTGCGGCGATTTTGGTTGGTATGCTTGCAAAACGCTTAAATGAACACTTTTTGTTGTTTAAAAATGAGTTCAAAAGCACACATCTTTCTTTTGGTTTAATGGTTTGGAATTGATATGAAAAGAAGCACTTGAGCAAAGTGGTGCAAATGTCTGCTGTGGCCTTGGCCTGTGTGGTGATGGCAGGGTGTTCGAGTGTAGGTCCTGTGGCCATCAAGCCACAAGACATCCAGGCTATGAACAAGCAAGACGCTGAGGCCATGCGGAAAAATGTGGAGCCGATCACGGGCTCGCTGACGCTGGAAGAAGCGCTGGCACGTGCCCTGAAATACAACCTCGACCACCGCGCCAAAATGATGGAGCAGGCCTTGGCCTTGGGTCAGTTGGATGTGGGCAAGTTCGACATGCTGCCCAAGATCATGGTGCAAGCAGGTTACTCAAACCGCAGTATTCCACGCTTTACGGCTTCTCAGGGTTACACGGAATGGCTGCGAGATGGAACCATTTCCAAAGGCACCAGCTTCTCAACCTCTTCCGAGGACTACCACTACACCGCCGAACTGGGTATGACCTGGAGCTTGCTGGATGTGGGTTTGGGCTACTATGGCGCCAAACAAAACGAAGCACGCTTCCAGATCGCGTCTGAGAAGCGTCGCAAAGCGATGCAGCTGCTGATGCAAGACGTGCGCAATGCCTACTGGCGTGCGGCCAGCGCGCAGCTGCTCAAGGCTGACGTGAAAAAGACCATTGCCCTGGCAGAAGAGGCGATGGCGGACTCCAAAAAAATGGCCGCTGAGCGCGTGAAGAATCCGCTGGAGCCCCTGCGTTACCAGCGCCAGTTGCTCGAGAACCTGCGCCTGCTGGAGAACATCAACCAGGAACTGTCTTCCGCACAGGTTGAGTTGGCTTCCTTGATCAACGCGCCTTTGAATCAAGCCATTGTGATTGCGGACGCCGAGATCAAAAACATCGACAGCCATATTGAGGACGTGCCGCACGAGCGCCTGGAAGAGGTGGCCATGCTTGGCAACCCCGACTTGCGCGAGCAGCACTACAACACCGCCATTGCTCAGGAAGAAACCCGTCGCACTCTGGTGCGCATGTTCCCGAACCTGGTGTTCAACTACGGCGTCAAGTACGACACCGACAACTACCTGATGAACCGCAACTGGAACGAAGCGGGTCTGCAGCTGTCGTTCAACCTGATGAACCTGTTCACGGGCAGCTCGCAAATGAAGCTGGCCGAGGCGGGCGTCAAGCTTGCGGACCAGCGCCGCATGGCCATGCAAATGACCGTGCTTACGCAAATGCACCTGGCACGTTTGGCAGTCATCAACAGCCGCAGCCAGTTTGACCGCGCTGATGCGGTCTACACCACGGACCAGAAGATCAGCACGATCATGAAGGCCCGCCAGTCTGTGCAGCAGCAAAGCAAGCTGGACTTGGTGAGCACCCAGGCTTCGGAAATTTTGAGCCTGCTGCGCCGCTACCAGGCGCTGGCACAAGTGCAAGTGGCCGAGAACCGCTTGATTGCCACCTTGGGCCTGGACATGGACATTGGCAGCTTGAGCGATGTGTCCCTCAAGGACCTGACTGAAAAGCTTCGCCAAAACCAGGCGCCATGGAAGCAACTGATTGAACAGCCGGCCAGCGCTACGAGCCTGGTTAAAGTGCCTGCCGTGGTCAGCAAGTGGTGAAACGGTTGAGTTCCAAGGCTGCAGTGCTGGGCCTTTGGGCTTGCGCTGCACTGCAAGCCACTGCTCAGCAGGCTGTGGTGCCTGTGCCGGGCGCAGCTGTTAAGCCCGCTATGGAGCGCTACGACATTCGTGCCCAGTTGATGCCGCGTCGCTACACCACGATTGCTGCAGAAATTGGCGCCAAGGTGTCCGGCTTGCCTGTGGCCGAAGGCTCGGCGTTTCGGGCGGGGCAGGTGTTGGTGAGTTTTGATTGCTCTTTGCAACGCGCGCAACTGGATAAGGCTCAGGCTGAACTGGAAGGTGCAGAGCAAACGCTCAAATCCAATTTGCGTCTGCTGGAGCTGAACTCGGTGGGGCAGCTGGAACTTGATCTGTCCAAGTCGGCGGCCAACAAAGCCAAGGCGGAGGTTGGGGCGAACAAAGCCGTCTTGGCCAAGTGCCAGGTGCCCGCCCCATTTGCGGGTCGCGTGGCCGAGCAAAAAGTGCGCGAGCAGCAGTATGTGCAGCCAGGCCAGCCCCTGTTGGACATTCTGGACGACAGCGTGCTGGAGCTCGAGTTTCTGGTGCCGTCCAAGTGGCTGCGCTGGCTCAAAGTTGGTGGCGCGTTTGATGTGCAGATCGACGAAACCCAAAAAACCTACCCCGCGCGTTTTACGCGCATCGGCGCACGGGTTGACCCCGTTAGCCAGTCCGTCAAAGTGGCTGCGGCCATTCACGGCAAATTTCCTGAATTGATTGCAGGCATGAGCGGCAAGGTGCTGATCAAGCCAAACGAAGGACAGTGACATGTCAAACAACAAACACCTGGGTTTGAAGCGCCGCAACAGCGGCATGATGGCGTTGGAACAGCGCTTTATGTTTGATGGGGCGGCGGTGGATACGCTGCACGACCAATTGGTCGACTCATCTGTAGCAGATGCTTCAACAGTTGTCGTGGCTGATGTTTTTAAATTTGACGCGTCCACGTCTAGCCTGTCGAGTACGGCCCAGTTGGCCCATCAACAAGTGCGCGACTACCTGGCTGGGGCAACCGATGCGCAGTTGTTTGATATTTTCAATGGCGGAAAGACGGCGCCTGACGCTGCTTGGACGGAGCGATTGGCCAGCCTGCGCGAGGCTTTTGCGAACGGTTCATTCAATGTGAACGTGGTGGCCATGGACAGCGCCAGCCAGTTCACGGCTGTTGCTGCTTTTGCCGAAAATGGCCCTGATGGCCAACCCACAATCTTCATCAACACCTACTGGTTTGGGATGTTTGATGCGCCCGATGCCACCCGTGCCTTGGTGGAAGAAGTTGGCCATGCTTTTGATGCCTACTTGAATCCCAATGCCGATTCGGCAGGGGACGAAGGCGAGTCTTTCGCAGACATGGTGATTGATGGCTCAGTTAGCCAAGAGCAAAGCTCTGCCTTGTTGACCCAAAATGACCACGGCCAAGTGGTAGTCAACGGCGTTTCGTACGAAGTCGAATTCGCCTCATTTAATTTTGTGAACGCGTACCACATGGTGTACGACTGGGACACGCAAAACAACAGCGAAGATACGACTGAGCGTTGGGCGAGCAAAGAACAGAATTTGCATTACTTCAATACTGCAGGCCTTGGTGTCGTCAGTATTTCTGATGGGTCAAACGGAACCAACTTTAGCGGCAACGATGTGTCAGCTGTTGCGTTGACGATTGGTGGGCAAACCTACTACGGCTGGATCAGCCGTCCCATCAAGTCCAACGGCATTGTTCGTGGTTTTTACTTCTGGACCGATGTCAACTTCACATCATTGGCCTTGGCGCAAGCAGACGGCAACCAGGATAGTGCTGTCGGAGATCCAGGTAATTCAGATAACCGTGGTTTTGTGCTGGTGGTTGATCAAACTTGGTTTAACCAACAAATCGCTGATACGGATTTCACCAAGGAATTCACATCCACATCTAAAGATGTTCTTGACGGTTACGTGACAAGCGGGAGTACGTTGACTGTTGCGAGTGTTGGCTCTTCGTCGGATCGAGTGGATAGTGCGTTGAATGGTGTCGCCGAGAGTAACACTAACATGGCGCCGAGTGCAGTCAATGATGTGGCCTCAGGTACACCCAGTGCAACGCCCTCTGCCGATCAAGGAAGCGCTGCTTTGGAGGAGGGCTACAACACCAACACTTCTACGGTGATCACGGCCACGATTGACGGTTCGGGCAACGTGCTTGCCAACGACACTGACTCCAATTCCGACAGTCTTAGTGTCACCACGATCACAAGCAAATTGACAGGGGCTTCAGGTACCGCATCTTCAGGTGGAACGCAAATCGTTGGTAAGTACGGTACGCTGACCATGCAGGCAGACGGTGATTGGACTTACGAAGTCAATAACTCAAGCGCAACGATCAACGCCTTGCTCAGCGGAAACATTCAGGAAGACTTCACCTACACAGCCAGCGACGGTAAAGGTGGAACTTCTACAGCCACACTGACTGTGCAGATCAAAGGAAGCAACGATGCGCCCGTGGCTACAAATGATTACAACATCGCCAAAGAGCACACCAGTACCAACGACACTGGATATAACGCCACTGGCAATGTGTTGCCCAATGACACAGATGTAGATACGGGAGATACGAAAAGTATTGCAGGGATTGTTCAGCTGGGTAATGCTGATGCGGCCACAATTGTTTCTACAACAACTGACTCAATTGTGAGATTTGACGCTTCGGCTGAACCCTCATTTGGTGCGAACCAAGTTGAGAGCAAAAAACTGTACCTGAATGTGTCTGGAACTTATAGAGCGATTTACGGGTCCAGCAATCTGCAAGTCTATGCACTCTCCGGAGGAGTTACAGATTCCAACAACGATGACATTTGGGATGTGAAACTGAGCGAGGATGTTTACTATTACATGGTAAACACAACGCGTTATGACATTTCCCTTGCTGAACTTGCTAATCGTCAAGTTGCTTTTTCTTCTTCCACTTCGGCAACAACTAATGGTGGTGGAAGTGATAAGTTGGCGCTGCTCACAACCACAGAGTCGACAGGGACTTACACAGTCGATCTTTCAAATTACACAGGAAGCATAGCTGTTGGAGCTGCTCTGTGGTACGACAACGATTCAACGGCCAATATCAACTACGTCAATAGCCTTTTGACTGTTCAGTCAATCGCTTATGACGCGAATGGAAATCCAACACAAGTGACGTTGAACGGAAGGATTCCGTTTTCAACAGGTACTGCGATTGAATTCAGAAGCTCGCTCTCTACGGGCGTCACATATTCCGGCCAATACGGCACCTTGAACTTGGCTGCGAACGGGTCTTATACATACACACCCTATACAGACAATTCCGCAATTAACGATGGTGACATCGTCACAGAAGTGTTCGACTACACCATGCAGGACACGGCGGGGCAAACGAGCGCTGCCAAGCTGTACATCACAGTGACGGGTTCAGGCACCAACGATCCTGTGCTTACTGCTGATACGGCAACGGCCTATGAGGCTGGCGTCGGTCGGGACGGAAGTAACACGGTCATTAATGGAACAACCGTCTATACCGGAGCCGCTGCAACGGGGGACGTTTTGTCGAATGACAAGGAGAAATACAGCGCGTCCTCCAACCAAATTGGAACGGGTTATGTAGCGCAGGTAGGTAGAACCGGCGCGGGGAGCTATACAACCATTGATGCCACAGGTGATGGCCGAACAACCACCGATTCTGCGACCGTCACAGGCCTCTATGGCAGTTTATTGATTGATGATCATGGATCGTTCACTTACACAGTCGCCGATTCCAACATAACAGTAAACGCACTGCAGGTGGGTCAAACGCTGACGGAAACATTCAGCTACCAAGTGAAAAATACCTTAAGTCCCATTGGATACTCATGGTCGACCTTGACGATCACTATCCAAGGCACAAACGACACTCCTACAGCTGTTGCAGACACGGGTTCTGCACTGACCGAAGATGTCACTACATCCACCAGCGGTAATGTCACGACCAACGACACCGATGTAGATACCGGTGATACAAAAACCGTTACCAAGGCTGGTACATCCTCAGCAAATACCTCGATCACAGCGGGTACGACCTCCGCCAACGGCTTGGCTGTAGATGGTACCTACGGGCGCTTGATCATTGGTGCAGATGGCACCTACACCTACACACTGGGCGTTACATCTGCACAAAACACAGCTGTCCAAGCATTGAACAGTGCAAGCACGCCACCTACAGAAACGTTTAACTACGAACTTACCGACAGCCGCGGAGCTACATCCACGACAACTTTGACATTTACCGTTAATGGGACAAACGAGCCCCCGGTCAACCAGTTGAACGGAGCGTCTTTCTCCAATACATCGACAACAACTCTGACAACGGCCATAAACACTGATTTGGTCTTTACAGGTGTAAACGCGATTTCCGTGGCAGATGCTGATAATGACTTGGCGTCTGTCACGCTGACCGTTGAACATGGAACGCTCAGCTTTACTGGTGGAACCGCGGCTTCAACAACTGGCAGTTCAGTCACCATCACGGGTACGCAGGCCAGTATCAACGCTGCATTGGCTTATTTGAAGTACACGCCAACCACGAGTTACACAGGGTCCGATTACCTGACGATTGCCAGTAAAGATGCAACCAACCGTTGGGATACCGATGGCATCGCCATCAATATTCCAACGGCATTCACTGGTCCCACTGTACTGGAAAGCGATCTTTCAACAGGCAGTAACTCCGCGGGCAGCGGTGAGGTTAACAACATCACGTTGACGGCGCCAACAGGTCAAACCTTTGGAGCCAATACACAATCAGGAACCGATACCTACGGAAGCTGGACCTTGACTACCGGTGGTGTTTTCACTTATACGCTCACCAGCGCGCCTGCCGTCAGTGGTGCAAACAGCACCCGCACCGTCAACATTCTGACCTATGACGCTTTCGGCAATGCCACCACCAACACGGTTACAGTCACCATCACCGACGATGCGCCAGTTGCCAACGCCAACACCAAAACTGTCAACGAGGGCGCATCGGCTTCAGGTAATGTGCTGACAGATGGTACTGTTGACGTGTTTGGCGCTGATGGTGCCAAAACAACTTCACCCACAGGAGGAGTTGTTGGCGTTCGCGCATCGGGTGGAGACACCACTACAGCGGTCACTTCAGGTACGGGTTCGTCTATTTCAGGTACGTATGGGTCGTTAACGCTCAATGCCGACGGTAGCTATACCTATACGGCGACCGCGTCCATTTCTGCGACGGTGACCGATACCTTCGTCTACACCATCGAGGATGCAGACGGAGATCGATCCACTACAACGCTCACGATAACAGTCAACGACGCCTCTACGCCCACCATTGCAGTGACTGGTTATGGCCCTGTTAATGAGGGGTCTACATACGCGACTTTTACTGTTCAACCTGGTAACAGCTCGAGCAGTGACCTTATCGACTTGAGTGTGTCGAATGGAACGACTTCCTTGAGTACTCCTGCAATGGAGTATTCGACTGACGGTACCAACTGGATTGTGTACGACAACACCCACAAACCCAATGGGGGAGGTGTTTTTTACGTTCGTGTGAACATCACCAGCGAAGCTGATACGACTTACGAAGGTTCAGAAAGCTTCTCGTTAGTGGCTGCTTACACCGCCAACTCATCGATTACCGACTCGGCATCTACGTCAATTATTGATGACGGCACGGGCACAAACTACACCGGCAACGTCAGCGGTGGTAGCCCTGTAACGAATACGACCAGTTTGAATGATGACCGTGCGTTGGCAGTGAACTCGATCACGGTCAATGAAGGTGGTGGTTATGCGGTCTTCACGGTGAGTGCGAATGCAGGCCAGACGATGAACCTGGCGCTGAGCAACGGCACGACTAATCCGACGGCGACGAGCGGGACGGACTACACCAACGCGCTGGAGTACTGGGATGGATCGGCTTGGGTTTCTTACACGGCGGGCTTCACGGTGCCGGGCACCAGCAATGCGGCGGTGTCGCTGTATGTGCGTGTGGCCATCACCAACGACAGCACGTTTGAAAACGCTGAAGACTTCAAGCTGACGGCGACGTACACCAGCGGAGCGAGCCGTTCGGCCACGGGTGTGGCCACCATTGTGGACGATGGCACGGGGACTAAATACGACGGCACAATCACCAGTGGTTCACCTACCACAGACACTAATAATCTAGATGATGACCGTTCTGGCCCCATCGCAGTTACCGGCGGCAACTACAACGAAAACTCCCCCCGTGCCGTTTTCACTGTTACGGCTAATTCCGGACAAGTGCTGACCCTTGATGTTCAAAATGCCGCGCAGCCTGGAAAGGCACCTACGGGCGACAACGAAGGTAAGGCCAACGATTCGTTAGACACAGCTGATATTTACTACTCATTGGACGGTGGCACCACATGGCAGCTGTACACCGGCCCAATCACTGCGGGCAATGTGCCAGTGCTGGTTGCTGTTGACATTACGAACGAGCGTGATGATGTCTACGAAGGTGAAGAGCAGCTCAAGCTGGTGGTTACCTCGGGCGGTCAGTCTGCGTCTGGCTTCTCTTCGATCTTTGATGATGGCACCGGCGTTGTGACGAATGAGATCACAGAAGATACGCAAAACGATACGGGTGCAAATGATCCATCGGTGACCAAGGACGACGATCGCCCTAAACCTGTGGATTCAACTGCTTCCCCCGCGCCTTTGATGGAGCCAGCGCTGATTCAGGCACCGCAAGTTATTGCTGAGTCGAGGCCTCAAGTTCAGTCTTTCAGTGGAGTACTGCGTCCAGCAGAGCCACCTATCTCTCTGGGCCAGACTTTGACCAGTGAGAACGGACACCCGATTTTGGTCAGTGAAACTGCGTTGCCAGGCCTGAGCTTGTATCAAGGCATCACAGACCAGTTTGTGCAATCGACCACAGACGTTACCAAGATCAGTATTCCCTTTGACGCCTTTATCCATTCGGATAAAAACGCCGTGATCAAACTGCAGGCGAAGCAGTCCGATGACTCGCCCTTGCCAAGTTGGGTGGAGTTTGATCCTGCCGCCGGTACATTCACGGTCAAGCCGCCCAAGGACTTCAAAGGTAAGCTGGACCTGAAGGTCATTGCCCGCGATGACCAAGGCAACGAGGCCGTGTCGATGTTCCAGATGTTCGTGGGTGAACAAGACGCGCCCGCAACCGAGCGCCCGCAAGGCCGCAACAGCTTTACAGAAAAGCTGCGCATGGCTGGCAAGCGCCCGGTGACCTTGGTGCGTATGGCCGATGGTTCGCACAAAGCGTTGGAGCGAGTTGTGGCGGTTAACAAAGTGCGCGCTGGATGATGCAAGCCTTTGGGGATTTGTCTCGGCGTGCTCGTCATGCCGAGACGGACCGTGAGCTCGGGTTTGTGTGGGTCAATGACACCATGGCCTTGGCGCCTTACCGCCAGGCGGCGTTGTGGTTGGCGAACGAGGGTGTGTGGTGTTTGTCTGGCGTGGTGCAGGTGGATGCCAATGTGCCCCATGCCCAGTGGCTAGACGCCGTCGCGCACCATGTACACGCCTTGGAGCCAGGGCAGGGCGCCGTCCGTAACTTTACGGCTGCAGATTTACCTGCAGACCTGGCCAGCCAGTGGGCACAGTGGTGGCCGGCGCACGCTGTGTGGTTAGGCTCAACCCATGCACACATCAAAGGCGCAGGCATCTTGCTGCGCGAAGAGCCTTGGCAACCCGACGAACTGGCCGCCCTGCAAGAGTGGGCCGATGTGTGGTGGCATGCCTTTGCGGCCCTGCATAAGCCGAAGGCACTGCGCTTACGCGGCTGGAAAGACAAGCTCAAAAACGCATTCGCATGGTCGCCAGACAAGCCCTGGTTCAAGCAGCGCCGCCTGCAAATTTTGGGCGCATTGGTGGCGGTTTTGCTCTGGCCTGTTCGTTTGACGGTGCTGGCCCCCGGCGAGCTGGTGCCCGCGCACCCAGTGGTGGTGCGCGCCCCGCTCGATGGCGTGATAGACGTGTTCCATGTCCAACCCAACCAGCAGGTCAAAGCGCAGCAACCTTTGTTCAGTTTTGACGAGATGGTGATCCAGGCGCGCCTTGAGGTGGCCCAGCAAACCCTGGCTACCGCCGAGACGGACTACCGCCAGACCAGCCAAATGGCCTTGAGCGACGCGCGCTCCAAATCGCAGTTGGGTTTGCTGGCGGGCAAGGTGGAAGAGCGCCGCGCCGAAACGGACTACCTCCAAGAGCAATTGGCCCGCGCACGGGTGCTTGCGCCTCAGGCTGGCGTGGTGCTGATGGACGACCCCTCGGAGTGGATGGGTAAACCCGTGAGCACGGGTGAGCGTATTTTGCGCATTGCGACGCTCAACGATATGGAGGTGGAGGCCTGGTTGCCTCTGGCCGATGCCATTGCGCTGGAGCCGGGCGATGCGGTCACCTTGTACCTCAGCGCCAGCCCGCTGTCGCCCGTGTCGGCCACCTTGCGCTACATGGCGCACGATGCCGTGCAACGCCCGGATGGCAGCTTTGCCTATCGGGTGCGTGCCACGCTGGACGCCAAAACCGAGCATCGCGTAGGCCTGAAGGGCACAGCGCGTGTGCATGGTCAGTGGGTGCCCATGGTGTATTGGGCGCTGCGCCGGCCCTGGGCCACGGTGCGTGCCTATCTGGGTTGGTAAGCCATGCCCTTGCCTCGTTTGCGCGAAGAGCTTGACCTGCTGCCAGGCCCCAATCAGCCCGATGGTCAGCCTACCTGGACTTTGCACGACCCGGTGCGCAACCAGTTTTTCCGGATTGATTGGCCTACGCTCGAAATTTTGCAGCGCTGGGACATGGACGACCCCGAGCAAATGGCCGCCGACGTTTCAGCGCACACCACCTTGGCGATGAGTGCTGAAGACGTGGTGCAAGTAGCCCAATTTTTGGTGCAACACCAACTGGTGCAAGCCGCAGCAGCAGACGCTCCCCGCAAGATGGCCGGGCAGTGGCACCGCCTGCAGGGCACGGCCATGCAGTGGTTGCTGCACCACTATTTGTTTTTCCGCATTCCGTTGCTCAGACCTGATGCCTGGCTGACCCGTTGGTTACCGGTGGCTCGGTGGTTTGGCGCCCGTGCTTTCATGGGCATCACTGCCCTGGCTTTGGTGCTGGGCCTGGCTCAGGTGTTTCGTCGGTGGGATGTCTTTACGGCATCGCTGGTGGATACCTTCAACCTTGAAGGTTTGCTGTCTTACGGTGTGGCGCTGTTTTTTGTGAAGTTGCTACACGAGCTCGGACACGCCTTTACCGCCAAACACTACGGCTGCCGGGTACCGACCATGGGCGTGGCGTTTTTGGTGATGTGGCCTGTGGCCTACACCGACACCAATGAAACCTGGCGCCTGACCAACAGGTTTCAGCGCTTGCGTGTGGCCAGTGCGGGCATTGTGACGGAGCTGGTCATTGCCGTATGGGCCACGCTGGCATGGGGGCTGTTGCCAGAGGGCGGTGTTCAGTCAGCGGCCTTTGTACTGGCCACCACCAGTTGGGTGGCCACGCTGGCCATCAACGCCAGCCCGTTCATGCGCTTTGATGGTTATTTCATTGTCATGGACGCGTTGGACATGCCCAACCTGCACGGCCGCAGTTTTGCGTTGGCCCGGTGGAAACTGCGTGAGTGGTTGTTTGGCTTGGGCGATGAGCCGCCAGAACATTTCAAGCCCACCAAGCAGGCAGCATTGATTGCTTTTGCCTGGGCTGTCTGGCTGTATCGCTTGGTACTGTTTCTGGGTATCGCTGTGCTGGTGTATCACTTCTTCATCAAGCTGGTGGGTATCTTTTTGTTTGTGGTCGAGATTGTCTGGTTCGTGGCCAAACCCATTGCGGCGGAGCTGGCGGTATGGCGCCAGCTGTGGCCCCAGATCCGGGAAAAGGCGAGGGGCCGTCAAACCGCACTTTGGGCGGTGGGTCTGTTGGCCCTTGTGCTGATGCCGTGGCCTGGCCGTATCTCGGCCAGCGCGGTGCTCAAGCCGCAAGAGTCCTGGCCCGTGTTTGCGCCTTCGGGGGCCTTTGTGCAGGCTTTGCCCTTCAAGCAAGGTGACATGGTCAAGGCCGGGCAAGCGCTGGCTATTTTGTATGTGCCCGATCTCGCTACGCGCCAACGTGCCTTGCAGGCACGGCTGGAGCAAGAGCGCTGGCAGGCCGAAGCTTCGGCTTTCAACGATGACATGCGCAAGCGCTGGAAGGTGGCTGAACAATCGTTTTATGCCACCCAGGCCGAGTTGCAGGGCGTGCAAACCGAGCAAAAGCAATTTTCACCTGTGGCGCCTTATGACGGCCAGTTCATGGCGGCAGACCCTGACCTGGTGGCCGGTCAATGGGTGTCGAAAAAGGAAATGCTGGGCACGCTGATCAAGCAGGGCGGTGGCTGGCGTGTGGAGACCTGGCTGGACGAGGATGCGATCGCCACCGTGCAAGTCGGGCAGACCGCCATGTTTTATCCGGACAGTGGGGTTGGCGGTGTGTTGAAGCTCAAGGTCAGCAGCATCGATCACGATGCCAGCCATGTGCTGCCCAGGCGGGAATTGGCCAGCGTACTGGGTGGGCATCTGCTGACGCGCGAGAAAAACGGTTTGTTTGTGCCCGAACGTGCGGTGTACCGCGTGGCTTTCGATGCACCAGATGTGCCCGCAGCTTTGCAGCTGCAAAGCTGGCGCGGACATCTGGTGGTCCATGCGCAGTGGAGCAGCCCGGCAGCGCGGTATGTGCGCCAGGTCGTGTCGGTGCTGGTGCGTGAGTTCGGTTTTTAAAACGGCACAAAAAAACCGCTGAGCATCAAGCAGAGCGGTTTTAATTTGTGGTGCCCAGGAGAGGACTCGAACCTCCACGCCTCGCAGCGCTAGTACCTGAAACTAGTGCGTCTACCAATTCCGCCACCTGGGCATCTCAGGAATCAAGGATTGTATATCAAAAAAGCAGCTCCCCCCAGCGGTTTGCTGGATGAAATTGAAGGCACGGTGCAAGGCCACCGTGATGGACATGGCTTTGTGATTCGCGACGACGGCGAGTCCGACATTTATTTGCCTCCCAACGAAATGCGCGCTGTTTTGCACAAGGACAGGGTGCGGGTGCGCGTGGTCCGTACAGACCGCAGAGGGCGCCCCGAGGGGCGTGTGGTCGAGATCGTCAAACGTCCGGAGCAACCCATCATTGGCCGCTTGCTGCACGAAGGCGGTTTGTGGTTGGTGGCACCCGAAGACAAGCGCTACGGCCAGGATGTATTGATCCCCAAAGGTGCATTGGGTCAGGCCAAGCCTGGGCAGGTGGTGGTCACAGAACTCACCGAGCCCCCGGCCCTGTATGGCCAGCCGGTGGGTCGCGTACGCGAAGTGTTGGGTGAAGTCGATGACCCCGGCATGGAGATTGAAATTGCGGTGCGCAAGTACAGCGTGCCTCACGAGTTTTCAGAGGCCTGCATTGCGCAGTCGCGTGGCTTGCCGGACAAAGTGGCGGCCAAGGATCGCAAAGACCGTGTGGACCTGCGCGATGTGCCGCTGTGCACGATTGATGGCGAAGACGCTCGCGACTTTGACGACGCTGTATATTGCGAACCCACCAAGGTGGGGCGTGGCAAAGGCTGGCGTTTGCTGGTCGCCATTGCCGATGTGTCGCACTATGTGCAAACCGGCAGCGCCATTGATGTTGATGCGTACGACCGCGCCACCAGTGTGTATTTTCCGCGCCGTGTGATTCCCATGTTGCCGGAAAAACTCTCCAACGGCTTGTGCTCGCTCAACCCCGATGTGGATCGTTTGTGCATGGTCTGCGACATGTTGGTGACGGCCTCGGGCAACGTGCATGCCTACCAGTTCTACCCGGCGGTGATGCACAGCCACGCACGTTTCACCTACACCGAAGTGGCGGCCATTTTGGGCAACACCCGGGGGCCGGAGGCCATGCGTCGCAAGGAGCGCATTGACGACCTGATCAACCTGCATGATGTGTACCGCGCCTTGCTGGGTGCGCGTGAGCGCCGCGGAGCGGTGGACTTCGACACCACCGAGACACAAATTGTGTGCGATGACAACGGACGAATCGAAAAAATCGTCCCACGTGTGCGCAACGATGCACACCGCGTCATTGAAGAGGCCATGCTGGCGGCCAATGTGTGCAGCGCCGACTTCATTGCGCACAACCACCACCCGGGTCTGTTTCGGGTGCACGAAGGCCCGACCCCCGAAAAACTCGAAATTCTGCGCGGCTATTTGCGTGCCATGGGGGTGTTAGCGAATGTGGGCGAAGACCCCCATCCCTCGGACTTTCAAAAAATTGCCGAGCTCACCAAAGACCGACCCGATGCGCAGCAAATCCACACCATGCTGCTGCGCTCGATGCAGCAAGCCATCTACACGCCGATCAACAGCGGGCACTTTGGCCTGGCCTATGAGGCCTACACCCACTTCACCAGCCCGATTCGGCGCTATCCGGACTTGTTGGTGCACCGGGTGATCAAAGCCATTCTGGCGCAGCGCAAGTACACCTTGCCCGCCTTGCCTTTGCCGGGTGAGGCACACGCCCAGCTGGCGCGACGGCTGCAAAAGAACAAGGCGGGTTCCCGCGAGAACTCAGCCGCCCCGCGTGTGCGCATGAACACGGCCGAGCAGCAAGCCTGGGAGGCTGCAGGTCTGCATTGCAGCGCCAACGAACGCCGCGCCGACGAAGCCAGCCGCGATGTGGAAGCCTGGCTCAAATGCAAATTCATGCGCGAGCATCTGGGCGAGGAGTACAGCGGTGTGGTCACGGCGGCGACCAGTTTTGGTCTGTTCGTCACACTGGACGCCCTGTATGTCGAGGGCTTGGTCCACATCACTGAGTTGGGTGGCGAGTATTTCCGTTTTGACGAAACACGCCAGGAGCTGCGCGGCGAGCGCACGGGTATTCGTTATGCCATTGGCACCAAGGTGCAGGTGCAGGTGAGTCGTGTGGACCTCGATGGCCGCAAGATCGATTTCCGGCTCGTCAAGCCGGGCGACGATCTAGTGCCTCGCGCCCTGCGCGATAAAGCAGGGGCATCGGCAGAGCCCCATTCGCGTGCCAAGGAGCGTAAAGACAGGCACCGTGCTGCGGCCAAGCCGCAGCCGGGCGAGCTTGCCCGCTCGCCCATTCAGGCCATCAAGGCTTCGGTGAAAAACGCCACAGCACGAAAAAAGGGCAAGGAAAAAAGCAAGGCTTCTCGCAAGTCGCGCTGGTAATGCCTGATTGCTTAGTCGTTAGCCGTTGCCAGCGCACTCGCCGTCAACGTGCGGCTTGGCGGCCAGGCGTCTGCCCGCTGACCGTGTTCCCACACGGCATGCATCACGGCTGACCAGGCATCGTGGCTTTGCGCCAGACGGGCGCCGACCATGCCCGCCAGTACATCGCCTGTGCCGCCCGTGGCCAGGCGGCCGTTGCCTGTGGTGTTGATGCGGCTTGTTTCGCCGGGGCAGGCCAGTACGGTACCGGAGCCTTTGAGTGCAACACAGCAGCCAAAGCGTTGCGCCAACGTTTGTGCGGCGTTCAATCGGTCGTCTTGAACCTGGGTTGTGTGGGTACCCAGCAGGCGGGCGGCTTCCAGTGGGTGGGGGGTCAGAATTGTTGTTCTTGGCGGTCGCCGCTTGAGCAAATCTTGTAACCAAGGGTCTTTGGCCACCATGTTCAGGGCATCCGCATCCAGAACCAATCGCGCACTGTATTGAAGCAGTCGACCCATGGGCGCGGCCATGGCTTGGCCACCACCGCAACCGGCCACCACGGTCATGCGAGGCAGATCGAGTGCGTCAATGCTGGACAACATGACATCCGGGGGCAGAGCACCGCCCACAGGTGCTGGCCCCAGCAGGCTGAGGATGACCCGGCCTGCACCCGTGTGCAGTGCGGCTGTGGCGGCCAGCACGGCCGCGCCGGTCATGCCTGTGCTGGAGCCCTCCTGGCTTTGGCCACCCACGATGGCTACATCGCCGCGCGTGCCTTTGTGACTGGCGTGTGCGATGGGGTTGGCGTCCGAGGGGGCATTGATCAGCGCATCAGGGGGGGTGGATTGCCACAACGCATCGGGCAATTGCAGGGTGTCAAGCCAAAGCTGACCGCACATATCACGCCCGCTACCCATCAACAATCCGGGCTTTGCGGCCAGCAAGGTGAGGGTGTGATCGGCACGCACCACGGAGTTGCCACTGCCAAACGTCTGACCGTTGTCCGGGTTCAGTCCGGTGGGCGTGTCGACCGCCAGGACGGTGGCTGGGCTTTGGTTGATCTGGGCAATCGCTTCGCGCAGGGCGCCTTCAGGTTCGCGGGTGCTGCCCAAGCCGAGCAGAGCGTCGATGCACAGGTCGGCCGGACCCAGTGACCATGGCACTTGGGGACTGTGCAGAGGCACTCCGGCTTCAAGGGCTCGGTCGTAAGCTCGTCGTGCATCCACGGGCAGCTGGTCTGGGTGAGCGTAAAGCCGAACATGGATTGGGCGACCCCAGTTGTGCAGGTGTAGGGCAGCCTCCAGCCCATCTCCGCCGTTGTTGCCTGGGCCTGCAAGCACGCAGATCTGGCGGGCATGAGGGGCCAAGGCCAATGCCAGGCGGGCCACAGCGAGCCCTGCCAGGTCCATCAAGGGGCGGGGGCATTGGCCCTGCCACTGCGCCTCGAGCTGGCGCAATCGGGCTGTGGTGCAGACCGGGGCAGGGGCAGGGGCAGTTATCAGGCGAGTGGTGGTCATGGGCTTTAGGGGAAATCCCGAGTGCTATAATCTCAAGGCTTTGCGTATCAAGGCGCTCATGGTGGGCGTCAAAGCGCGCAAAGTAATCGCAAACCTGTCCTCACAAGGTGTCGCTGTTTTCAGTGATTGTCGGGCAGGATTTAAGACATAACCTTTGGAGCATCAAAAATGTCCGTCACCATGCGCGAAATGCTGGAAGCCGGTGTCCACTTCGGTCACCAAACCCGCTTCTGGAACCCCAAGATGGCCCCCTTCATCTTCGGCCATCGCAACAAAATTCACATCATCAACCTGGAAAAATCCCTGCCGATGTTCCAGGACGCAGCCAAGTTTGCCAAGCAACTGGCTGCCAACCGCGGCACCATCCTGATGGTGGGCACCAAGCGTCAATCGCGCGAACTGGTGGCCGCTGAAGCCCAGCGCGCTGGCATGCCATTCGTGGACCAGCGTTGGCTGGGCGGCATGCTGACCAACTTCAAGACCGTCAAGACCTCCATCAAGCGTCTGAAGGACATGAAGGCCCAGCAAGAAGCCGGTCTGGACGCCATGAGCAAAAAAGAACAGCTCATGTTCAAGCGCGAGATCGAGAAGCTGGAAAAAGACATCGGCGGTATCCAGGACATGAACACCCTGCCGGACGCGATCTTCGTGATCGACGTGGGCTACCACAAGATCGCCATTGCCGAAGCCAAGAAGCTGGGCATTCCCCTGATTGGCGTGGTGGACTCCAACCACTCGCCCGAAGGCATCGACTACGTGATTCCTGGCAACGATGACTCTGCCAAGGCCGTGGCTCTGTACGCTCGTGGCATCGCTGATGCGATCCTCGAAGGCCGTGCCAACGCCGTGGCCGAAGTGGCCCAGGCTGTGGCCGCCGAAGGCTCTGACGAATTCGTCGAAGTCGAGGCCTGATCGCCCGAGACCCATCAAAAGGGGCTCTGAGCCCCTTTTTTTAACCTGACCTGAACACTGAATACCGGAGAACACAATGGCTGCTATCACCGCAAGCATGGTTGCTGAACTGCGTGGCAAAACCGATGCACCCATGATGGAATGCAAAAAAGCCCTGACCGAGGCCGATGGCGACATGGCCAAGGCTGAAGAGATCCTGCGCGTCAAGCTGGGGACCAAAGCTGGCAAGGCCGCTTCCCGCGTGACCGCTGAGGGCGTGGTTGCCAGCTTCGTGCAGGGCAACGTAGGTGCCATGATCGAAGTCAACTGCGAAACCGACTTTGTGACCAAAAACGACAGCTTCCTGGCCCTGGCCAACGCTGCTGCCGAACTGGTGGCCAAGCACAACCCCGCTGATCTGGAAGCCTTGGGCGCTCTGGACTACAGCCAGGACAGCTTTGGCCCCACGCTGGAAGAAGTGCGCAAAGGCCTGATTGGCAAGATCGGTGAGAACATGAGCTTCCGTCGCTTCAAGCGCGTGGAAGGCAGCCAGGTGGCAACTTACCTGCACGGCACCCGCATTGGCGTGATGGTCGAGTTCGCTGGCCAAGAGCAAGCTGCCAAGGATGTGGCCATGCACGTGGCCGCCATGAAGCCTGTGGCCCTGACCAGCGCCGACGTGCCTGCCGACCTGATCGCCAAAGAGCGCGCTGTGGCCGAAGGCAAAGCCGCTGAATCCGGCAAGCCCGCTGACATCGCTGCCAAGATGATCGAAGGTTCTGTGCAGAAGTACCTCAAAGAGGTGTCTCTGTTCAACCAGCCTTTCGTGAAAAACGACAAGCAGACCGTCGAGCAGATGCTCAAGGCTGCCAACACCAATGTGTCCGCCTTCACGCTGTTCGTGGTGGGCGAAGGCATCGAGAAAAAGGTTGACGACTTTGCTGCTGAAGTGGCTGCCCAGGTGGCTGCTGCTCAGGGCCAGGCCTGATACTTTTTCCTGTTCCCCCCGTTAAACTACTGATCACACCTTTACGCCTGGAGATTTGCCCATGACCGTTGCCAAACCGGCCCACAAGCGCATTTTGCTGAAGTTGTCCGGTGAGGCCCTCATGGGCGATGATCAGTTTGGCATCAACCGGGCCACCATTGAGCGCATGGTCCAAGAGGTGGCCGAGGTGACCCGTTTGGGCGTCGAGGTGGCGGTGGTCATTGGCGGGGGCAATATCTTCCGCGGTGTGGCCGGTGGCGCTGCAGGCATGGACCGGGCCACAGCCGACTACATGGGCATGCTGGCTACGGTGATGAACTCGCTGGCTCTGGCTGATGCCATGAACAAGATTGGCCTGACTGCCCGCGTGATGTCGGCCATTGGGATTGACCAGGTGGTCGAGCCGTATGTACGACCCAAAGCCCTGCAGTACCTCGAAGAAGGCAAGGTGGTGGTGTTTGCGGCTGGGACTGGAAACCCGTTCTTCACGACCGACACTGCAGCTGCCCTGCGTGGCGCCGAAATCGGTGCTGAGCTGGTGCTCAAGGCGACCAAGGTCGATGGCGTCTATACCGCTGATCCCAAGAAGGATCCTGCTGCAACGCGTTACAGCAGCATCAGTTTCGACGAAGCCATTTCCCGCAATCTGGGCATCATGGATGCCACCGCTTTTGCACTGTGCCGTGACCAGAAGTTGCCGATCAAGGTGTTTTCCATTTTCAAAAACGGCGCCCTCAAGCGCGTCGTGATGGGCGAGGACGAGGGCACTTTGGTGCACGTCTGATCAAAACCCTCAGCAGGAGAGCCTCATGAGCATTGCAGACATCAAGAAAAATACCGAAGCCAAAATGGAGCAATCCATTGCAGCTTTCAAGAACAACCTGACCAAAATCCGTACCGGCCGCGCCAACCCGGCCCTGCTCGATACGATCATGGTGGAGTATTACGGCTCCATGGTCCCTCTGTCGCAAGTGGCTAACGTAGCTTTGCTCGACTCGCGCACCATCAGCGTTCAGCCTTGGGAAAAGGGCATGGGCGCCAAAATTGAAAAGGCCATTCGCGAAAGCGACTTGGGCCTGAACCCTGCCTCCATGGGTGACCTGATCCGTGTTCCCATGCCGCCCATGAGCGAAGAGCGCCGCAAGGAAATGACCAAGCTGGTCAAGGCCGAAGGTGAGCACGCCAAAATCGCAGTGCGCAATTTGCGACGTGATGCCAACGAATCTGTCAAAAAGCTGGTCAAGGACAAAGAGGCCACCGAGGACGATCAAAAGCGTACCGAGGCCGATGTCCAGAAAATGACTGACAAGCGCATTGCCGAGATCGATCAGCTGATCGTCGCCAAAGAGCAAGACATCATGGCCGTTTGATGGCCACGTTTGCCCTGATGCACCGACACAAACTTCAGGCCGCCTCGTGCGGCCTTTTTACTGGAGCGCAACCATGCTGATGCAGCGCGTGATCACCGCCGTGGCCTTGCTGGCGGTTTTGTTGCCCGCCCTTTTTGCGCAGGTGGTCTGGCCCTGGATGGCTTTGACCCTGTTGTTCATTGCGGCTGGGTCTTGGGAATGGGGGCGTCTGCAAGGCCTGGGCTTTGGCCCCTCGATGCTGGGCGGCCTGCTGGTGACAGGTTTGTGTGCAGATGCGTATTTTTCGGGTTGGGTTCTGCAGCCTTTGGCCGGGCTCTGGCAGAGTGTGAGTGTGTTCTGGGTGGTGCTGTCGGTGTGGATGCTTCGTCGTGGGGTGACGGGCTGGTCGCAATGGCCCTTGTCTCTGCGCTGGCCGGCAGGCTTACTCGTATTGGCTGCGGCCTGGCTGGCTTTGTCGCAGGCACGTGTGCTGGGCGTCAACTTTTTATTGTCGTCCATGGCGTTGGTGTGGGTGGCCGATATTGCTGCTTACTTTACTGGCCGGGCCTTTGGAGGGCGCATCATTCGCCGCAAGCTGGCCGCAACCATCAGCCCGGGTAAAAGCTGGGAAGGTGCACTGGGTGGTTTTGCGGGGGTTTGTGTGCTGGCTTGGGTCTGGCGGCGTCTGGATGTGATGCTCCCTGTAGATGCGCCCAGTCTGTTCTCGCGCTTGATGGAAATGGGCTTGCTGTGGACGGCTGGCGCGTTGGTCTTCCTGACCGCCATGAGTGTGGTGGGTGACCTGGTGGAGTCTTTGGTCAAACGCAGCGCCGGCATGAAAGACAGCTCCCAGCTGCTGCCAGGCCATGGCGGTGTCCTCGACCGGGTGGATGCGCTGTTGCCAACCCTGCCGTTGTGCATGATGCTGGTGACGTGGGGGGGCGCATGAGCGCAGAGACAGCCAAACAACGCATTACCGTCCTAGGGGCTACGGGTTCCATTGGCGGTAACACGCTGGATGTTTTGTCCCGTCACCGCGATCGCTATGAGGTGTTTGCACTGACTGCCGCCACCCAGGTTGATGTCATGGTGCGTCATTGTGCAGCCTTCAAACCCGTGTGGGCGGTGATGGCTGATGAGGACGCCGGGCGTCAATTGCAGGCGCGTTTGCACCACGAAGGCTTGACCACGCAAGTACGTTGGGGTGCCCAAGCTCTGGACGACGTGTCCTGCGCCCCCGAGGTGGATGTGGTCATGGCGGCCATTGTGGGCGCAGCGGGTCTGTCCCCTTGCTTGAGTGCTGCTCGGGCTGGCAAGCGATTGCTACTGGCCAACAAGGAAGCGCTGGTGGTGGGCGGAGAGGTGTTTCTCGCTGCGGTGCGCGAGGGTGGGGCCACGCTGCTGCCCATTGACAGCGAGCACTCGGCCATCTTCCAGTCCTTGCCCGAAGATTCGACCAGCTGGTCTGAGCGGGTCGAAAAAATCATCCTGACGGCCTCTGGAGGACCTTTCCGACAACGTGATGTGAGCACGTTGCATCAGGTCACGCCCGAGCAGGCGTGTGCGCATCCAAATTGGGTCATGGGGCGAAAGATTTCGGTCGATTCCGCCACGATGATGAACAAGGCACTGGAAGTGATTGAGGCGCGTTACCTGTTCGGGATGCTGCCCGAGCAGATCGAGGTGGTGATTCACCCTCAAAGCGTGATTCACTCCATGGTGCAGTACAAGGATAGCTCCGTGGTGGCACAGCTTGGTACGCCGGACATGCGCGTACCCATCGCCTATGGCTTGAGCTGGCCGAATCGCATGGCGTCAGGGGCCGCCGCCTTGGACTTTCACCGTATGGCAGCCATGACTTTCGAGGCCATGGACGACCACGATCACCCGCAACGTTTTGCAGGCCTGAAGCTGGCCTGGCAGGCCCTGCAGAGTACGCCAGGCAGCTGCGCTGTTCTCAATGCAGCCAACGAAATGGCCGTGCAGGCATTTCTGGAGCGGCGTATCCGCTTTGACCAGATTTATCAGGTCAATGCACAGACGCTGTCCGATATCGCCGTACAAGCGCCCACGTGCCTGCATGAACTGCTCGAACTTGACCGCAGGGGCAGGTCACAGGCGCAAACCGTCATACAAAAGTTCGGATATTGAGGCCGCTCGGTTATCATCAAACAAAGCATCACAACGAGGAACAGCATGCGCATTTTTTCCCGACGTCAACACGCTGTCGCTCTGGCCTTGGCCGCTGCTGGCTGGCTTGGGGCAGTGCTTCCGGCATGGGCGGTAGAGCCATTCAAGCTCAAGGACATTCGCGTGGAGGGTCTGCAGCGCGTAGAGTCTGGCACCGTGTTTGCGTCCTTGCCATTCCGTGTGGGGGACACTTTCACCGATGAAGCGGGGGCTTCGGCCATTCGTTCCTTGTTTTCGCTGGGCTTGTTCAAGGATGTGCGCCTGGAAACCCAGGGGGATGTCCTGGTGGTTGTGGTGCAAGAGCGCCCCACCGTTGCCACGGTGGAGTTTGTTGGGCTCAAGGAGTTTGACAAGGACATGTTGACCAAGTCACTCAAGGATGTGGGATTGGCCGAGGGGCGCCCGTTTGACAAGGCCTTGGCGGACAAGGCCGAGCAGGAACTCAAGCGTCAATACATTTCGCGCAGTCTGTATGGTGCCCAGGTGGTGACCACTGCCACGCCGATCGACCGTAACCGCGTGAACCTGACCTTCACCATCACCGAAGGGGGACCGGCGAAGATTGCTCAGATCAACATCGTGGGCAATAAGACCTTTTCCGAGTCGACCTTGCGTGACCAGTTTTCCCTGGACACCGGTGGCTGGATGACCTGGTATACCAAGGCGGACCGCTATTCGCGAACCAAACTCAACGCCGACCTTGAGGCCCTGCGCTCGTACTACCTGGCGCGCGGCTACCTGGAGTTCCGTATTGACTCCACGCAGGTGGAGATGTCGCAAGACAAGCAACAAATGTTCATCACCATCAACATCAACGAAGGGGACCGCTTTGTCGTCTCTGGCGTGAAGTTGCAGGGCAATTACCTGGGCAAAGACGATGAATTCAAGGCATTGGTCAAGATCAAGCCCGGCCAGCCTTACAACGCCGAGACGGTGGCAGAGACCACCAAGGCCTTCACCGATTACTACGGCAATTTTGGCTATGCCTTTGCCCGCGTCGAGGCGCGCCCGGAGATTGACCGTGCCAACGGCCGCGTCGAATTTGTGCTGGTGGGTGATCCGTCTCGTCGCGCTTACGTGCGACGCATCAACATCACGGGTAACAACCGCACACGCGATGAAGTGATCCGCCGTGAGTTCCGTCAAATGGAAGCGGCATGGTACGACGGCGACAAGATCCGCCTCTCGCGAGACCGTGTGGACCGTCTGGGCTTTTTTACCGGCGTTGAGGTTGAAACGCAGGAAGTGCCGGGTTCGCCCGACCAAGTGGACCTGGCCTTCAATGTGACCGAAAAGCCCACTGGCAGCATCTCTTTGGGGGCGGGCTTCTCGTCCACCGAAAAACTGGCGCTGACCTTTGGCATTGCGCAGGAAAATGCCTTTGGTACCGGTCAATACCTGGCCATCAACCTCAACACCAGCAAGTACAACCGCACGGCGGTGATCAGCAACACCGATCCGTACTTCACCGACTCGGGCATTTCGCGCACGATCGATGTGTTCCACCGCACTACGCGGCCTTACTTGTCCACGGTCAATACCAGCACTTACAGCTTGGTCAACCAGGGTCTCGGCTTGAAGTTTGGTTTGCCAGTGACAGAGCGTGACACGCTTTACGTGGGTGCCAATCTGGAGCGCAACCAAGTGTCCGACGGGACCTACCTGCCCGATGCTTATCGTGACTACCTCGGTACGCGCACAGCTTTGCCTCTGACCTTGGGGTGGGCGCGAGACGGGCGTGACAGCGCCTTGGTTCCGAACAAAGGTGTTTATCAGCGTGTCAGTGCAGATTTGAGTGTGGCAGGCGACTCTCGCTATGTTCGTACCAGTTACCAGTACCAGCAGTACGTGCCATTGACCAAAAAATACACCTTGGCCTTTAACACGGAGCTCGGTTGGGGCAAAGGCTTGAATGGTCAGAACTATCCGATTTTCAAGAATTTTTATGCGGGTGGTCTTGGCAGTGTCCGCTCGTTCGAGCAATCGAGTCTGGGTCCGACATCCGCTGTCAGCGATCCAGCTGGCAGCAACCCGGTCTACACCGGCGGTGCCAAAAAAATGATTTTCAATGCCGAATTCATCACGCCGTTCCCTGGTGCGGGCAACGACAAGACCTTGCGCTTGTTCGCCTTCACTGATTTCGGCAATGTGTATGGCGAACACGAAACCATGGCCCTTAACAAGCTGCGCGGTTCGGCCGGTATTGGTCTGAGCTGGATCTCGCCAGTGGGCCCGCTGCGTTTTTCCTATGGCGTTCCTTTGCGTAAGGAAGCCAACGATAAAATCCAGAAACTTCAATTCCAGATTGGCACAGCCTTCTAATGTCTATGCGTAACCTTTCCATTGCTCGTTTGATTTCGGTGGTTCTGTTGTCCACGGCTGCGCTTGCACACGCCCAGGACTTCAAGATGGGCTTTGTCAACACTGAGCGCATCTTCCGCGAGGCCGAGGCTGCCAAGCAGGCCCAAGGCAAGCTGGAGCAGGAGTTCTCCAAGCGCGAAAAAGAGTTGGTCGACACCGGTAACGCCATCAAGGCAGCCTCCGACAAGCTCGAGCGCGAGGCGCCTACGCTGTCTGAATCTCAACGCGTCAACCGTCAAAAGCAACTGGTGGAGCAAGACCGCGAGTTCCAGCGCAAACGTCGTGAATTCCAGGAGGACCTCAATTCGCGCAAAAACGAAGAGCAGCAGCTCATCATTGAGCGTGCCAATCGCGCGGTCAAGCAGGTGGCTGAGTCAGAAAAATACGATGTGATTTTTCAAGATGCCGTGTATGTGAATCCCAAGCACGACATCACCGACAAGGTGCTCAAAGCCCTCAACGCCGCTGCCAAGTAAACGGTTGCCCGCATTGCTGTGTCACTGACGCTTGAACGCATTGTCAGCACCCTGGGCGCCGAGTTGTCCGGGCCTTCCGATCGGGTGATCGAGGGCTTGGCGCCGCTGCAAACGGCGGGACCCGCACAACTGAGTTTTTTAAGTCACCCCAAATACAGTGCACAGCTGGCCCAGACCCAGGCTGCTTGCGTCATTCTCAAGCCCGAATTTCTGTCTGCTTTGCCTGAGGGTGTGGCCGCCATCGTGACGCCGGACCCGTACCTGTACTTTGCCCGTTTGACGCGTTTGTGGCGACAAACCCACCGTGCAGCTGAGCCCGTGGGCATTCACCCCTCGGCGGTGGTGCACCCTGATGCCAGGGTGGCTCCAGATGCCAGTATCGGCCCCTTGTGCGTGGTCGAGGCGGGGGCGGTTGTGGGCGCAGGCACCGTGCTGCATTCGCGCGTCACGCTCGGGTATGACTGCCAGATTGGCGAGCGCTGCATCGTCCACCCGGGGGTGGTGATCGGGGCGGATGGCTTTGGCTTTGCGCCGGTGCAGGGAATCTGGGAAAAAATCGAGCAACTGGGTGCTGTTCGTATTGGCAACGATGTGGAAATTGGTGCCAACACCTGCATCGACCGTGGGGCGCTTGAGGACACCGTGATCGAAGACGGTGTCAAGCTCGACAACCTCATCCAGATCGGTCACAACGTACACATTGGTGCGCACACCGCCATGGCGGGGTGTGTGGGCGTGGCTGGCAGTGCCCGTATTGGCGCCCATTGCACTGTGGGGGGAGGGGCAGTGGTCCTGGGTCATTTGACGCTGGCCGACCATGTGCACATCTCGGCCGCCACGGTGGTGACACGTTCCATTCTCAAGCCGGGCCAGTACACCGGCGTCTTTCCCATGGACGACAATGCCAAGTGGGAAAAAAATGCGGCTTCACTCAAGCAACTTCATCAGCTTCGCGACCGCATCAAACGCATCGAACAACAACATCCCAAACAGGAACCATGACCATGATGGACATTCATCAAATTCTCAAGCAATTGCCGCACCGCTACCCTATCTTGCTGGTGGACCGCGTGGTCGAGGTGGAAAAGGGCCTGCGCATCAAGGCACTCAAGAATGTCACCATCAATGAGCCGTTTTTCACGGGTCACTTTCCACACCGTCCCGTCATGCCGGGCGTGCTCATGCTCGAGGCCCTTGCGCAGGCTGCCGCTTTGTTGGCGTTTGATACGTTGGGCACCACGCCTGACGACAAAACGGTGTATTACTTTGCGGGTATCGACGGTGCACGCTTCAAGCGTCCTGTCGAGCCGGGTGATCAACTGACCCTGGACGTGACTCTGCTGCGCATGAAAGCCGGTATTTTCAAATTTGGTGCCAAGGCTTGGGTGGGTGATGAGGTGGCTGTGGAAGCTGAACTCATGTGCACCATGCGCACGATTGCTTGAGTAGCAGACAGATGACGCGTATTCACTCCACAGCGTTGGTGGACCCAGGTGCAGAGATCGACAGCAGTGTCGAGATCGGTCCTTACTCCGTCATTGGGCCACACGTGAAGATTGGCGCAGGTACCTCGGTGGGCGCCCATTGTGTGATCGAGGGTCACACCACCATTGGCCGGGACAACAGGATCTTCCAGTTCAATTCGCTGGGTGCGATTCCTCAGGACAAGAAGTACAAAGGGGAGCCTTGCGAGCTGCGTATCGGTGACCGCAATACGATTCGCGAGTTTTGCACCTTCAACATCGGCTCGCCCGGCGATCTGGGCTACACCGCTTTGGGCAATGACAACTGGGTCATGGCCTATGTGCATCTGGCCCATGATTGCGTGGTTGGCAACCACACGATTTTTGCCAACAACACGCAATTGGCTGGTCATGTGCATGTCGATGACTGGGTCATTTTGGGCGGCTTCACGGTGGTGCACCAGTTCTGCCGCATTGGGGCCCATGCCTTTACCGCCATGAACAGTCTGCTGTTTGGCGACTTGCCGCCTTTTGTCATGGCGCAAGGCCAACCCGCTCAAGCGCGTGCAATGAACTTTGAGGGCTTGCGCCGCAGGGGGTTTTCGGCCGAGCGCATTCGCGCCGTCAAGGCCATGCACAAACTGCTGTACCGCCAGTCCCTGACACTGGATCAGGCCAAGATCAAGATTGCCCAACTGGTGCAGTCCATTCCTGAAGCCAAAGCCGATGTGGACATGATGGTCAACTTCCTGAATGCAGGCACGCCTGAGCGGGGCATTGTTCGGTGAATGCGCAACGTATGCTCGCGACGCAAGCCCCTGAGGGGGCTTTGTCGTTTGCCATGGTCGCTGGCGAGGTCTCTGGCGATTTGCTGGCTGCGTTGCTGATAGAAGGCTTGCAAAAACGCTGGCCTCAGGCGTGTGGCCAGGGCATTGGCGGGCCGGCCATGCAGGCGAGGGGGTTTCATGCCCAATGGTCTTATGAAAAATTGGCAGTGCGCGGCTACTTTGAAGTGCTGCGTCATTACCGCGAAATCGTAGGTATTCGCAAACAACTGCGCGAGCAACTGATCGCTCAGCCGCCGGATGTGTTCATTGGTGTGGATGCACCCGACTTCAACCTGGACCTGGAAGCCGCCTTGCACGACCAAGGCATCCCCACGGTGCATTTTGTGTGCCCATCGATATGGGCCTGGCGTCCGGAGCGCATCGAAAAAATCCGCCGCAGTGTGGACCACATGCTGTGCATCTTTCCGTTCGAAGAGGCCTTGTTGCGTGAGCAAGGCGTTGCCGCGACATACGTAGGGCATCCGCTGGCGCCCGTGATTCCCATGCATCCTGACCGCGCCGCTGCACGCCAGTCGCTGGGACTGGACGCCGATCGCCCGGTAGTGGCGCTGTTGCCTGGCAGCCGGCGCTCGGAAATTGAGCAGCTCGCAGGCCGCTTCGTGCAAGCAGCCCAACGGATGCAAGGACACAAGCCGCACTTGCAGTTCGTGTTGCCCACCGTGCCCGCCTTGTTCGAGCATGTGCAAGCCGCTGTAGCGCGTGCAGGCGGGCTCAACGACCTGGTGGTCCTCAAAGGCCAATCACACCAGGCCCTGGCCGCATGTGATGTGACAATGATCGCCAGCGGCACGGCCACGCTCGAAGCGGCCTTGTTCAAACGACCCATGGTGATTGCCTATCACATGAACGCACTGAGCTGGGCCATCATGCGCCGCAAAAAATTGCAGCCGTGGGTGGGTTTGCCCAACATCCTGGCTCAGCAATTCCTGGTGCCTGAATTGCTTCAGCACGAGTGCACGCCAGAGCGCCTGGCCCAGGAAACCCTGCAGTGGCTGGATGATCCGCTGCGTGTGCAACATGTGCAAGAGCGCTTTGAAACCATGCACCACACCCTGATTCGCCCCACGGCAGATTTGGCCACCCATGCGATCGAAGAAACACTGGGTCGCTGAGCAGCAACCGTTCAACTTTGACGGCCCAGGCTTGATCGCCGGTGTCGATGAGGCGGGCAGGGGGCCATTGGCCGGCCCCGTGGTGGCCGCTGCCGTGGTGCTGGACGATCAGCGCCCCATTGCCGGACTCAACGACTCCAAAAAACTCTCTGCACGCAAACGAGAGCAGCTGTTTGACGAGATTCGTGCCAAGGCCTTGTGCTTTTGCATAGCCGAGGCCAGCGTGCAGGAAATCGACACCCTCAACATCCTGCAGGCGACGCTATTGGCTATGCAGCGCGCGGTGCAGGGCCTGCGGCTCAAGCCCACCAAGGTTCTGGTCGATGGCAACCGCTTGCCCGTGCTTGATGTTCGCGCAGAGGCCATTGTGCAAGGCGACGCGAAAGTGCCGGCCATCTCGGCCGCCTCCATTCTGGCCAAAGTGCACAGAGACCGCTTGTGCGAGGCCTGGCACGAAAGCTATCCGGATTACGGGTTTGACCAGCACAAGGGTTACGGCACCGCAGTTCATTTACAGGCCCTGCAGCGACTGGGTCCCACCCCGTGGCACCGCATGACCTTTGCCCCGGTGCGCAACAGCCTGATGTCACATACCCAAGCCCATGATTGAGATCTCCTCCCGCGATAACCCATTGCTCAAGCAAATTCGCAAGCAAATCCAGGACCCTGCGGGTTACCGCAAGTCTGGCCAAATCTGGGTGGAGGGTGAACACTTGTGCTCAGCGGCCTTGCTGCGCGGCTGTGTGCCCGAGGTCATGTTGGTCAAACACAGCAGCTGGAACCGCCACGCGCCGCAAGGCACAGATCTGGCCCGCAAATGTCTGGTGGTGCAGGACGCCTTGTTCGACGAGCTGAGCACGCTTGAATCGCCCGCAGATCAGGGTTTTTTGCTGCCTTGGCCCGGGCGACTCGAAGTCCAGAGGCACACCCCCACCGTGGTGCTGGACCGCTTGCAGGACCCTGGTAATGTGGGCGCCATTTTGAGAACCGCTTCGGCCTTTGGGTTCAAGCAGGTACTGGCCATCAAGGGTACGGTGGCCCTGTGGTCGCCCAAGGTGCTGCGTGCCGGCATGGGGGCCCATTTTGGGTTGCATCTGGTGGAGGGGAGCGATGCAGATGCTGTTCAGTCGCTGGAAATGCCCGTTTTGACCACCCACGTGCACGAAGGCCCGTATCTGCACGACCTGGTTCGCCAGCAACAGCTGCCGGCCCGTTGCGCCTGGATCATGGGTCACGAAGGGCAGGGGGTAAGCGAAGTACTGGCCGCTTTTGCAGGCCAAAAGGTGCGTATTGCGCAGCCTGGCGGTGAAGAGTCCCTCAATGTGGCCACGGCTGCAGCCATTTGTCTGCATGCGAGCGCCACGGCTGGGCATTCCTGAGCACAAACAAGCTTTGCTAGAGCCAAACTGCTGTAAGGTCTGCGCTATAATTAAGGGCTTTCCCGCATCAACCCGTACGCCCCAGCTCGCAACACCGGCCCCTTCCTCGAACAAGCAGCCGCAGGTTTGTCCTGTCCAGCGCTGAGGCGTACCCGAACCATACCGGAGAACCCAGTGCTTTTGTCTCTTCAGGGAACCTTCCCGCCCGCCATCCTGGCGCTTGCAGACGGCACGGTCTTTATCGGCAACTCCATCGGAGCTTCTGGCTCCACCGTCGGTGAGGTGGTGTTCAACACCTCGATCGTCGGTTATCAGGAAATCCTCACTGACCCCAGCTATTGCCAGCAGATCGTCACGCTGACGTATCCGCATATCGGCAACTATGGCGTGAACCCTGAAGATGTCGAGTCCGACAAGGTCCATGCTGCTGGCCTCATCATCAAAGACCTTCCTTTGCTCGCGTCCAATTTCCGAAGCACCCAGTCGCTGTCGGATTACCTCAAGGACAACGGCACTGTGGCCATCTCCAACATCGACACCCGTCAATTGACCCGCGTGCTGCGGACCAAGGGCGCACAAAACGGCGCCATCGTGGGCCTGGCTGCGGGCCAGGAAGTGACGCAGGCCGTCATTGACCAAGCGATTGCTGCAGCCAAGGCGGCGCCCTCCATGGCGGGCCTGGACCTGGCCCAAAAAGTAACCGTGAGCCAAGGCTATGACTGGACTCAGACCGAGTGGAAACTGGGCAGTGGTTACGGTGTACAAACCGCCCCCAAGTTCCACGTGGTGGCTTACGACTTTGGCGTCAAGAAAAACATCCTGCGCATGCTGGCCGAGCGTGGCTGCAAAGTCACCGTGGTGCCTGCCAAGACGCCTGCAGCCGAAGTGCTCAAGCACAAGCCTGATGGCATCTTCCTGTCCAACGGCCCCGGCGACC
>JALRIL010000159.1 GCA_023255445.1 Limnohabitans sp.
CTGAAACGCCTGCACCAGTTGGCAGGCCACCAGCACCGGGTCGATGCCGTTGTGGGGCAGGGCGGCGTGGCTGCCTTTGCCGCGAATCGTGATCTTGAACTCGTTGCTCGAGGCCATCACGGGGCCAGGGCTGACGGCAAAGCTGCCGGCGGGCATGCCCGGCCAGTTGTGCATGCCAAACACGGCCTCCATCGGGAACTGGGTGAACAAGCCGTCCTTGATCATTTCGCGGGCGCCGCCGCCGCCCTCTTCAGCAGGTTGAAAGATCAGGTAAACCGTGCCGTCAAAGTCGCGGTGCTGTGCCAGGTGCTGGGCAGCGGCCAGCAGCATGGCGGTGTGGCCGTCGTGGCCACAGGCGTGCATCTTGCCGGCGTGCTGGCTGGCGTGGGCGAAGGTGTTGAACTCCTGCATGGGCAGGGCATCCATGTCGGCGCGCAGGCCGACACCCCGGCCACAGGCGCCGCCATCGCGCCCATGGACGATGCCGACCACACCGGTGGTGCCCATGCCGCGGTGCATGGGAATGCCCCAATCGGTCAGCTTGGCCGCGACGATGTCGGCGGTGCGCACTTCTTCAAAACACAACTCCGGGTGTGCATGCAGGTCGCGGCGAATGGCCGCCATCGAAGGGGCTTGCGCCAGGATGGATTCGATCAGCTTCATGCACACAGTCTAGCCGCTTGCGATGACGCTTTCCAATGTGAGGTTTTAGGCGCAGCGGGGCCCCGGCATCCGTCAAAATGCAGGCATGACCGAAATTGCTTCTACCGTGGTGCGCGGCGCCTGCCCGCACGACTGCCCCGACACCTGTGCCCTGCTCACCACCGTGAAAAACGGCCGCGCCGTGCGCGTGCAAGGCAACCCGGCCCACCCCATGACCGACGGCGTGCTGTGTGCCAAGGTCTCCAAATACACCGAGCGCACGTACCACCCCGAGCGCATCCTCAGTCCCCTCAAACGCGTCGGCCCCAAGGGCAGCGGCCAGTTCGAGGTCGTGGGCTGGGACGAAGCGCTCGATGACATCGCCGCGCGTCTACAAGCCATTGCCGCGCGTGACCCGCAGGCCATCCTGCCTTACAGCTATGCAGGCACCATGGGCCTGGTGCAGGGCGAATCGATCGCGGCGCGGTTTTTCCACAAGCTCGGCGCGTCCTTGCTGGACCGCACCATCTGCGCCTCAGCCGGGGCCGAAGCCCTGACGCAAACCCTGGGTAACAAGGTCGGCATGAAGGTGCAGCACTTTGCAGGCTCCAAACTGATCGTCATCTGGGGCAGCAATTCGATCGGCAGCAACCTGCATTTCTGGCGCATTGCCCAAGAGGCCAAGCGCAATGGTGCGCGGCTGGTGTGCATCGACCCGCGCAAAAGCGAAACCGCTGACAAATGCCACGAGCACATCGCCCTGTTGCCAGGCACCGACGCCGCGCTGGCGCTGGCGCTCATGCAGCAGCTCATTACCCATGGCTGGCTCGATCAGGACTACATCGACCGCTACACCCTGGGCTGGGACCAGCTTCGCGAACGCGCCCTGCAGTGGCCGCCCGAGCGCGCCGCGCAGGTCTGTGGCGTAGCGGTGGAGCAAATCGAGCGCCTGGCGCGCGACTGGGGGACCACCCAGCCTGCGGCCATCCGCCTGAACTACGGCATGCAGCGCGTGCGCGGTGGCGGCAATGCGGTGCGGGCCATTGCCTGCCTGCCGGCACTCACGGGTGCGTGGCGCCACCCCAGTGGCGGCTTGCTCATGTCCAGCTCCGGGCATTTTCCGGTGCGCCGTGCTGCGCTGCAGCGGCCTGACCTGCTGGGTCCGCGGCGCCCGCGCACGATCAACATGAGCACCATTGGCGACGACCTGCTGCGCCAGGCCTCGCCCGCTTTTGGCCCCAAGGTTGAGGCGCTGATTGTTTACAACAGCAACCCGGTGGCGGTGGCGCCGCAGTCCGCACGGGTGGTGCAGGGCTTTGCCCGCGAAGACCTGTTCACCGTGGTGCTCGAACACTTCAAAACCGACACCGCCGATTACGCCGACTACATCCTGCCTGCCACCACGCAGCTCGAACACTGGGACATCCACACCACTTATGGTCACACCGACGTGCTGCTCAACCGCCCGGCCATTGCCCCGGTGGGCCAGGCCAAAACCAACACCGACATCTTCCGGGCGCTGGCGCAGCGCATGGGCTTTGACGAGCCGTGTTTTGCCGACACCGACGAGCAGCTGTGCCGCATGGCCCTCGGTGACGACAACGACTTTGAGGTGTTGCTCGAACACGGCTTTGCCAGCCTGCCTGTTCCTGATGCGCCGTTTGCCGAGGGCCACTTTCCAACGCCCTCGGGCAAGTGCGAATTCTTCAGTCAGCGCTTGGCCGATCAGGGGCTCGATGGGGTGCCGGACCATGTGCCCAATTACGAAACACCGGGCAGCGATGCACGCTACCCACTGGCCATGATCTCGCCGCCCGCGCGTAACTTTTTGAACTCCACCTTTGTCAACGTGCAAAGCCTGCGCGACATCGAGACCGAGCCGGTGCTGGAGATGCATCCGCAAGACGCAGCGTTTCGGGGTATTGCCGATGGCGCGGTGGTGCGTGTGTTCAACGACCGGGGCACTTACCACTGCAAAGCGCGCTTGAACCAGCGGGCAAGGCCGGGTGTGGTCAACGGCTTG
>JALRIL010000022.1 GCA_023255445.1 Limnohabitans sp.
GGCACCATGGCCCGCCTGCCCGATCTGCAGCTGTTTGCCGCAGAACACGGACTCAAGATCGGCACCATTGCTGACCTGATCGAATACCGCAGCCGCAACGAATCATTGGTCGAGCGCATTGGCAGCCGTGAGATCCGTACAGCGCACGGCGACTTCACGGTGCACGCTTTCCGCGACAAACCGAGCCAGTCGGTGCATCTGGCTCTGGTCAAAGGCCAGTGGGGCGCTGACGCCGAAGTCCCGGTGCGGGTGCACGAGCCACTGTCGGTGCTGGATGCGCTGGAGCTGAACCGCTCCATGCACTCCTGGAGCCTGGACACCAGCTTGCACTACATCCACACCCAAAACCAGGGCGTGGCCGTGCTGCTCAACTGCGGCGAATCGGCCACGCAGCTGCTGGCCCAATTTGAGGGCAGCGCGCGCCCGGCACAGGCTCCCGAGCGAGGCCGTATGGACCTGCGCACCTACGGCATCGGCGCCCAGATTTTGCGTCTGTGTGGCGTGAACAAAATGAAACTCATGGGCAACCCGCGCCGCATGCCCAGCATGACCGGCTACGGCCTCGAAATCACGGGCTATATCCCCAAGGAATAAACACCATGCAAGACGCCAACAAAGGCCAGGCCACCGAACTTGACGGCCAGTACATGCACATCGGCATCGTGCAGGCCCGCTTCAACGAAGACATCACCAACGCGCTGGCCCAGGCCTGCATTGCCGAGCTCGAAGCCCTGGGTGTCGAGCAGATCGACCATGTGTTTGTACCCGGCGCCCTCGAGGTGCCTCTGGCCCTGCAAGCCATGGCCGAACGCGCCGAGTACGACGCCCTGATTGCGCTGGGTTGCATCATTCGCGGCGAAACCTACCATTTTGAGCTGGTGGCCAACGAGTCCGGCGCCGGCGTGACACGCGTGGGCCTGGACTACCATCTGCCGATTGCCAACGCCATCCTTACCGTCGAGAACACGGAGCAGGCCATCGCCCGCCAGCACGAAAAAGGCCGCGACGCCGCCCGTGTGGCGGTTGAAATGGCTACCGTGCTCGAAGACCTGTCGGCCGACCTGGCCGAGCTGGTAGACGACGAGGAGCAGGCATGAGCGAAGCGCCTTTGAAAGCTTCAGGCACACGCAAGTCTGCCTCCAAACCGGCTCGCAGCCGCTCGCGCGAGTTTGCCCTGCAAGCGCTCTATCAATTCCTGGTGGGCGGCAATGAAGCCTCGGACATTGATCTGTTCACCCGTGATCTGTCGGGTTTTCACAAAGCCGACATCGCCCACTACGACGCCCTGCTCTACGGATGTATTGAGCATGCCGCAGCGCTGAACGCTTTGATTGCGCCCAAGCTGGACCGCCCCATGAGCGAAATTTCGCCCATCGAACATGCCTGCATGTGGATCGGTCTGTACGAATTTCAGAACTGTCTGGATGTGCCCTGGCGCGTGGTGCTCAACGAGTGCATTGAGCTGGCCAAGGACTTTGGCGGTACCGACGGCCACAAATACGTCAACGCCGTGCTCAGTGGCCTGGCCCCGCAACTGCGCACCGCCGAGGTTGAAGCTGACCGCGCCGCAGGCCGCGCCCGCGACTGAAACGCACCATGCGCATTTCGCAGCGCGCCGAGCGCATTGAACCGTTTTATGTGATGGAAGTGGCCAAGGCTGCCCAAGCCCTGGCCCGCGAGGTGGCGCACACCGACCGCCCCATGATCTTTTTGAACATTGGCGAGCCGGACTTCACTGCCCCACCCTTGGTGCAACAAGCGGCCCAGCAATGCATTGCTGAAGGACAAACGCAGTACACACAAGCCTTGGGCATTGCGCCGCTTCGCCAAGCCATCAGCGACTGGTACAAGCAGCGCTTTGGCGTACATGTGCCGGCCAGCCGCATTGTGGTCACTGCGGGTGCATCGGCAGCATTAGAGCTGGCTTGCCTGGCCCTGATCGATGCGGGCGATGACATCCTCATGCCCGACCCCAGTTACCCCTGCAACCGCCACTTCGTGAGCGCTGCAGACGGCAATGCTGTCCTGGTGCCGACCACCGCTGAAGAACGCTTTCAGCTGAGCGCTGCCAAGGTTGAAGCGGCCTGGGGCCCTCAAACACGCGGTGTGCTGCTGGCATCGCCCTCCAACCCGACCGGCACTTCCATTGACCCGACCGAGCTGCGCCGCATCCATGATGTCGTGA
>JALRIL010000004.1 GCA_023255445.1 Limnohabitans sp.
CGACGGTCCAGGTCGGGCTGGATGTCAGCTTCGGACAGCGCAAGCCCCGGCGGGCAGCCGTCAATCACGCAGCCAATGGCCGGGCCGTGGGATTCACCAAAGTTGGTGACAGCGAAGAGGTTTCCGAAGGTATTGCCGCTCATGGGTACTGATTATCCCAGAGCCTACGGCCATCAGGCCTCGTCTTTTTCCGGCCAGTCGCGGATGTAGGCCTTGAGCATCTTGTTTTCGAAGTTCTGAGCGTCCACCACGGCTTTGGCCACATCGTAGAAACTGATCACACCCATCAGCAAAGTGCCGTCCATCACCGGCATGTAGCGTGCGTGGCGTTCGAGCATCATGCGGCGCACGGTGTCCATGTCGGTGTCACTGGTGCATACCAAAGGACTGGCATCCATGGCCGCTCGCACCTGGGTGTCGCCCACTTGCCCACCGTTGCGATTAATCTGCAGGATCACTTCGCGAAAAGTCAACATCCCGGCCAGCCGCCCCTTGTCCATGACGACCAATGAGCCAATGTCGTGACCGGCCATGATGGACATGGCATTGGCCAGCGTTTCTTCGGGCAAAACGGTGAACAGTGTGTGGCCCTTGACGCGCAGAATGTCGCTGACTTGCATGGCACAGGTCTCCAAAGTGTTGCGGCACAAAATAGATGCCATCAATATAGCCCACAATAGGCACACACCAGCATAGCGATGCGCCCTTGCCACAAGCTTTCGTGCAGGGCTCACGAGGAGAGAGACATGTCCGGCTATTCCGATCCCGGTTTTGACACCCTGGCGCTGCACGCCGGGGCTGCACCCGACCCCGCCACTGGCGCCCGCGCCGTGCCCATCCACTTGACCACGTCCTTCGTCTTTGAGTCGAGTGACCAGGCTGCTGCCCTGTTCAACCTGGAACGCGCCGGCCATGTGTACAGCCGCATCAGCAACCCGACCACAGCCGTGCTGGAGCAGCGCGTGTCGGCGCTGGAGGGCGGCATCGGCGCCATTGCCACCGCCAGCGGACAGGCCGCGCTGCACCTGGCTGTCGCCACGCTCATGGGCGCGGGCAGCCACATCGTGGCATCGACGGCGCTGTACGGCGGCTCGCAGAACCTGCTGCACTACACCATGCGGCGCTTTGGCATCGAGACCACCTTCGTCAAGCCTGGCGACATCGACGGCTGGCGCGGCGCCATCCGGCCCAACACCAAACTGCTATTTGGCGAAACCGTGGGCAACCCGGGGCTGGACGTCCTGGACATCCCCACTGTCAGCCAGATTGCCCACGAGGCGGACATCCCGCTGCTGGTGGACTCCACCCTGACCTCGCCCTGGCTGATCAAACCTTTCGACCATGGCGCCGACCTGGTCTACCACTCGGCCACCAAATTCCTGTCGGGTCACGGCACCGTCATTGGCGGTGTGCTGGTGGACGCGGGCAGTTTTGACTGGGAGCGCTCGGGCAAGTTTGCCGAGCTAACGCAGGCCTACGAAGGCTTTCACAACATGGTGTTCAGCGAGGAGAGCACGGTGGGCGCCTTTTTGCTGCGCGCCCGTCGCGAAGGCCTGCGCGACTTCGGCGCCTGCCTCTCTCCGCATAGCGCCTGGCTGATCCTGCAAGGCATCGAAACCCTGCCGCTGCGCATGGCCCGCCACATGGACAACACCGCCAAGGTGGTGGAATTTCTGGCCTCACACCCTTTGGTGTCACGCGTCGGCCACCCGCTGCTGGAGAGCCACCCCAGCCACGCGCTGGCGCAAAAGCTGTTGCCGCGCGGGGCCGGTTCGGTCTTCAGCTTCGACATTGCCGGCAGCCGCACCCAGGGCAAGGCCTTCATCGAGGCGCTCAAGGTCTTCAGCCACCTGGCCAATGTGGGCGACGCCAAGAGCCTGGTGATCCATCCGGCCAGCACCACGCATTTCCGCATGAGCGACGAGGCGCTGGCGCAAGCAGGCATCGGCCCCGGCACCATTCGCCTGTCCATCGGACTGGAAGACCCGGCGGATTTGATCGACGACCTGAAAAAGGCCTTGAAAGTCGCGGAGAAAGCGGCATGAAGATTGGACCTCAAAACCAAGAGATTTACGCCTACACCGGCGGCAAGGACTTTGACCCAGCCAAGCCCACGGTGGTTTTCATCCACGGCGTGCTCAACGACCACAGCGTCTGGATTTTGCAAAGCCGCTACCTGGCCCACCACGGCTGGAACGTGCTGGCCATTGACCTGCCCGGCCACTGCAAGAGCGGCGGCGAGCCGCCGGCCAGCGTGGAAGAAGCCAGCGCCGCCATCGTGGCGATGCTCGACGCCGCAGGCGTGCAAAAAGCTGCGCTGGTCGGCCACAGTTTTGGCTCGCTGATTGCGCTGGAGACTGCCGCCTGCGCGCCGTCCCGCGTCAGCCATTTGGTGCTGGTCGGCACGGCCTACCCGATGCGCGTCTCACCTGCGCTGCTCGACGCATCGGTCTCGGCCCCCATGAAAGCCATCGACATGGTCAACACCTTCTCGCATTCCACGCTGGCGCCACCGCCCTCGGCGCTGGGCCCCGGCACCTGGTTGTACGGCGGCAGTCGCGCCCTGATGCGCCGCGTACTGGCCAGCAATACCAAGGTGAACGTGTTCTACACAGGCTTCAAGGCTTGCGACAGCTATGCCAACGGCGAAGCGGCCATGGAAAAAGTGCAATGCCCCACCCTCTTCGTTCTGGGCAGCGCCGACCAGATGACACCACCCAAGGCCGCGCAAAGTCTGATCGTCCGAGCCCAAAACGCCAAGGTAGTGAAACTGCCGGCCGGCCACTCGCTCATGACCGAAGCCCCGGATGGTGTGCTGCAGTCTTTGAAAGATTTTTTGAAGGCATGAACATCACCCCACTCATGTCGCCCGAGCGTGCCGCAGACATTGCCGCCACACTGGATTTGCGCCAGTTGCCTGCCGACTTCCTGGCCAACCCTTATCCTGTGTACGCCCACGTGCGCGAGACCGAACCGGTCAAGCGCCTGCCCGATGGTTCGTTTTTTCTGACCCGTCACGCCGATCTGGTGGCGGTCTATCGCGACGCGCAGACGTTCAGCTCGGACAAACAGGTCGAGTTTGGGCCCAAATACAACCAGCCGCCTTTCAACGAAGCGCCATGGGCTGTGACCCCTGGCGTTTCGCCGCTGTTTCAACACCACACCAGCTCCCTGGTTTTTAACGACCCGCCGCTGCACACCCGCGTGCGGCGCATCATCATGGGTGCACTCACCCGTCGTGCGATCGAGAACATGGCACCCGGGCTGGCAAGACTGGTCGACGACTTGCTGGACCGCATCGAGGCCCAGGCTGGCGGCGACCTGATCGAGGACTTTGCCAGCGCGATTCCGGTTGAGATCATTGGCAACCTGCTGAATGTGCCGCACACCGACCGGGGGCCACTGCGCGGCTGGTCCTTGGCGATTCTGGGTGCGCTGGAGCCCCGCCTCACGCCTGAGCAGGAAAGCTTGGGCCACCGAAGCGTGCTGGAATTTCTGGCTTATCTGCAAGACCTAGTGACTGAGCGCCGCAAGCACCCCGGCAACCCCGAGCACGACGTGCTGACACGGTTGATCCAGGGCGATGGCGGCGAGGCGCTGACCGAGGTTGAACTGCTGCAAAACTGCGTATTCCTGCTCAACGCCGGACACGAAACCACGACCAACCTGATCGGCAACGCGCTGCTGTGCCTGCAGGAATGGCCTCAGCAGCGTCATCAGCTGATGGGTGATCTCCGGGCTGCTGACAGTGATGCGGCGCGCGAAGATCTTCTGAACCTGGCTGTGGATGAATTCCTGCGCTTTGAATCCTCCAACCAGCTCAGTAACCGCCGTGCCCTCAAAGCCTGCACAGTGGGCGGTGTGGACCTTCCCGCTGGTGCATTGATCACTTTGTGCATCGGTGCGGCCAACCGCGACCCGGCCACCTACGATCGACCCGAACATCTCAATCTGCGCCGCCAAGGCAACAAACACCTGGCTTTTGGGTTTGGTCCGCACCAGTGCGCGGGCCTGAGCCTGGCGCGACTGGAAGGGCGCATTGCGATCGGTCGCTTTTTGCAGCGTTTTCCTGACTACCGCATCACAGCCGAGCCAGTTCGTGGCGGGCGGGCACGTTTTAGGGGATTTTTAAGCGCGCCCTTTGCAAGCGGCACCTGAAAAGGCACGGGTCACCAAGCGTCAGTCACAACCAAGGCATCCAGTCTGCTACGCCGCCACAAGAGCTCAACCTCTGCAGAGGGGGCCAAAAGCAGATGCTGCATCAGCGGCGCCAGTAAAGTGGCCTGGGGCTGTATCAACAAGACCAGACGGGGTTGTAGCGGTCTCGATTCATCGCGCAGTTGACCGACCCAATCGAGCTGGCGCAGGATCTGCACGGGCGTATCGAGCTGTCGAACATCCACACGCAACTCTCTGGCCAAGGCCTGAACATCCAGGCCACGTAACTCGGTATTTTGAGTGAGGTGCAATTGGTGAAGGACCTCCAGTGCCAGACGAAAATCCCAGCCTGCGCCTGAGGGTTGGCGCAAATGCTGACGGCCCAGCTCAGGCAGGCTCGAGGCCACCACCGCCCCCAGCAAGACAATGACCCAGGCCACGTAAATCCACACCAGCAGGATTGGCACAGCCGCAAACGCACCGTAGATGGCCGAGTAAGTCGGAATTTGCGTCAGGTACATGGCCAGCAGCTTCTTGGCCACTTCAATGCCCAGTCCACACATCACCCCAGCAGTGATGGCGTGACGCCAGCGCACCCGGGTGTAGGGCACGTAAAAATACAAGCCACTGATGCAAACGACCAACAACACGAATTCCAGCGCGTCCAACCACAAACGCGAGCCTCCCGGCAGCACATCGCCAACGACGGAACGCGATGCACTGACCAGATACGAAGTGATGGCCAGACTGCCCCCCAGGAACACCGGCCCCAGTGTCAAGGCGGACCAGTACAGCAAAATGCGTTGCGCCAAGGGACGTTGGCGCTGAACGCGCCAGATTTGGCCCAGTGTGCGTTCAATGGTCACCATCAATGCCACTGCAGCGCCCACCACCGCCACCAGCCCCACCGACCCTAGCCGATTGGCTTTGCGCGAAAACTGCGTCAAATATCCCAT
>JALRIL010000061.1 GCA_023255445.1 Limnohabitans sp.
TACCACCCTGTTTCTGGCGTTGATCGCCAGTTTGCTGGTGCAGCTGGCCGACAGACGGCCCTCGCGTTCGTCCACGGCGCCCGGCGCAACCACCAACCCATGGCGCGTACGTATAAGTGTGGGCGCAGCCACCTTGCTGGCCCTGGTGCTTGGCGTGCCCGCGCTTCGTACCGCGATGGGCTTCACCACGGTGACCATTCCCATGACCGTGACAATAGTGGCCTTGGCCTTTGCACAATGGGCGCTTTTGCGGGGGCTTCAAACGGTGATGTCCATGAGGTCCGGGCAGCGACCCACACCGTGAGGCCGTGGAGGCAGGCCGTTTTCATCACGCGTTCAAAGTTTCTTCAACCCGGCTAGCCCACGCTCGGTTTAAAGTGGAGGCCTCACGTTTCGTGCAAGTAATCGCCATGACCAGCACCGACTCCGCTATCGCCAGCCCCAACCGCGCCGCCTTGCAACAGCAAGTGGTCCAAGCGCTGCTCGCCGTGTTACCCTCAGATGCGGTGCTCTACACGCCCGAGGACACCACGCCTTACGAGTGCGATGGCCTGACCGCTTACCGCCAACGACCACTGGCCGTGTGCCTGCCCGAGACCGAGCAGGACGTCCAGGCGGTGCTACGTACCTGTAAACAACTGCAGGTACCGGTGGTGGCACGCGGCGCCGGCACCGGCCTGTCCGGCGGTGCCATGCCCCATGAACTGGGCGTGACCTTGTCCATGGCGCGTTTCAACAAAATTGTCAGCGTGGACGCACACAGCCGCACGGCGGTGGTGCAGTGCGGCGTGCGCAACCTGGCCATCAGCGAGGCGGCGGCCCCTTATGGTCTGTATTACGCCCCTGACCCCTCCAGCCAGATCGCCTGCACGATTGGTGGCAACGTGGCCGAGAACTCGGGCGGTGTGCACTGCCTCAAATACGGGTTGACGGTGCACAACGTGCTCAAGGTGCGCGGCTTCACGATCGAGGGCGAACCGGTCGAATTTGGCAGCGACGCGCTGGACACCGCGGGCTACGACCTGCTGGCGGTGCTGATCGGCAGCGAAGGCATGTTGGCCGTGACCACCGAAGTCACCGTCAAGCTGGTGCCCAAGCCACAACTGGCGCGTTGCATCATGGCCAGCTTTGACGATGTGCGCAAGGCGGGTGACGCCGTGGCCGCCGTGATCGCAGCCGGGATCATCCCCGCCGGGCTGGAAATGATGGACGGCCCCATGACCGTGGCGGTGGAAGACTTTGTCCATGCCGATTACGACCTCAGCGCTGCAGCTATCTTGCTGTGCGAAAGCGATGGCACGCCCGAGGAGGTCGAGGAAGAGATCGGTCGCATGAGCGATGTGCTGCGCGCTGCAGGGGCCACTGCCATCACGGTGAGCCGCGACGAGGCACAGCGCCTGAAGTTCTGGAGCGGTCGCAAAAACGCTTTCCCCGCCAGTGGCCGCATCAGCCCCGACTACATGTGCATGGACTCGACCATTCCGCGTAAACGCCTGGCCGACATTCTGCAGGCCATCAGCGAGATGGAAAAGAAATACGCCCTACGCTGCCTGAACGTGTTCCACGCTGGCGACGGGAACCTGCACCCTTTGATTTTGTTCGATGCCAATGACCCCGACCAGCTGCACCGCTGCGAACAATTTGGCGCCGACATTCTGGAAACCAGCGTGGCCATGGGCGGCACCGTGACGGGTGAGCATGGCGTGGGCATCGAAAAAGTCAACAGCATGTGCGTGCAGTTTTCTGCTGAAGAAAACGAGCAGATGTTCGGCGTAAAGCGCGCTTTCGACCCGCAAGGCTTGCTCAACCCAGGCAAGGTGATCCCAACGCTGCACCGCTGCGCCGAGTACGGCAAGATGCTGGTGCGGGCCGGGCAAATCAAACACCCGGATTTGCCACGGTTCTGAGCGGTCTCAGTGGGAGTAGGTGCGGCCACCAAAAATGGCTGTTCCTACGCGCACCATCGTGCTGCCTGCGGCAATGGCTGCTTCCAAGTCAGCGGTCATGCCCATGGACAGCGTGTCCCATTTCGGCGGATGGAGCTCTGCGCGCACCTGTTCAAACAAGGCCGTGGCACGTTGGTGCAGGGCCACTTGGGACTCAAAACCCTCGACAGGGTCGGGAATGGTCATGAGCCCACGCAACTCCAAGCGGGGTAAAGCCATCACCTCCAGGGCGAGTGTCAGCAACTCGTCGGGGCGCACACCTGACTTGGTTTCACCGCCATCGGTGTTGACTTGCAGGCACACCTGCAGCGGCGCCATGCCGTCGGGGCGCTGGTCTGACAGGCGCTGGGCAATCTTCAAGCGGTCCACACTGTGGACCCAGTCAAAGTGCTCAGCCACCAAACGGGTCTTGTTGCTCTGGATGGGGCCAATGCAATGCCACTGCAAGGGCAAGTCGCGCAAGGCCTCGATCTTGTCCACGCCTTCCTGAATGTAGTTTTCGCCGAATGCCAGTTGTCCTGCCACATGGGCCGCACGCACATCTTCGGCCGGGAAGGTTTTGGACACCGCCAACAGGCGCACCGCCTCGGGCGCACGCCCGGCCAACTCGCAGGCTTTGTGGATGCGTTCTTGCACGGTTTGAAGGTTCTGGGCGATCGACATGTCTCCAAGGGTACCAAAGCTGGCTGCACAAGTGCGCGAGGCCTGCTAAATTGCAGGCTTTGTTCAATCTGGATCAAGGCCACACCATGAGCACCATCAACGCCAAAACGTACGAAGCTTGCCCTGCCCGCAAAGTCGCCTTTTTAGGCTTGGGCGTCATGGGCTACCCCATGGCTGGTCACCTGGCCCGTGCTGGCCATCAGGTCACTGTGTACAACCGCAGTCCGGCCAAAGCACAAGCCTGGATGGCCGACTGCCCCGGCAACACCAGCGCACCCACCCCCCGTGAAGCGGCGGCAGGGGCTGACATTGTATTTGCCTGCGTCGGTAACGATGCCGATTTGCGCAGCGTGGTGCTGGGCCCCGACGGCGCATTTGCCGGCATGAAGCCGGGTGCCGTGTTTGTGGACCACACCACCGCCTCAGCGGCTGTGGCCCGCGAGCTCAACGCTATTGCTCAGGAGAAAGGTCTGCAGTTCATTGATGCCCCGGTCTCTGGCGGTCAGGCCGGCGCCGAAAACGGCATGCTGACGGTGATGTGTGGTGGCGACGCCACTGCTTTCGAGCTGGTCAAACCGGTGGGCATGGCGTTTTCGCGGGCCTTCACCCTGATTGGCGAATCGGGCGCAGGCCAGCTGGCCAAAATGGTCAACCAGATCTGCATTGCCGGGCTGGTACAAGGCCTGTCCGAAGCTGTGGCCTTTGGTCAACAGGCCGGACTGGACATGAAGTTGGTGCTCGATGTGATTGGCAAGGGCGCCGCCCAGAGCTGGCAGATGGACAACCGCGGCAAAACCATGGTGGACGACCAATTCAACTTCGGCTTTGCCGTGGACTGGATGCGCAAGGACCTGGGCCTGGTGCTCGATGAAGCCAAGCGCAACGGTGCTCGTCTGCCCGTGACGGCGCTGGTGGACCAGTTCTACGCCGATGTTCAAAAACTCGGCGGTGGCCGTTGGGACACCTCCAGCCTGATCAAGCGCCTGCGCTAAGCTGCGCGTGGCGCCTGAACACGGTCGCGCTCAGTTCTTTTTGGCGGGCGTGGCCGTCGTGCCGCTCAGGCGCTGGAGTTCCTGCTCGGAAATTTCCTCAAAAATACGAACAACCTTGCTGACGCCACCAATGCCGCGTGCAATGTCTGTGGCACGCTTGGCTTCACGTGCCGTGACGCGGCCCATCAGGTACACCTGACCACGCTCAGTCACCACCTTGATGGCGTTGGCCTGCAGGTCCTTGGCATCCAGGAACGCGGCCTTGACCTGGCCAGTGATGACGGTGTCCTTGGCGCGCTGGGTCAGGCTGCTGGGGGGGATGACCGCCAGATCGTTGACCACCGAATGCACATTGTCCTGACTGATGGCCAGTTTTTCGGCACGGTCTTTTTCGGCTTGACTGGCCACTTCACCACTGAGCAGCACCTGGCGGTTGTAGCTGGTCACGTTGGCATGAACACGGTTGCCAATGCTTTGGCGCAGCGCACTGGCGACCTTGAGCTCAATTCCTTCGTCTTCAACCTGTGAGCCCGCAGTGCGTCGGTCCACAGCGACCATCCCCGTCATCACGGCTCCACCCACCACCAAGGGCGCACAAGCCGACAGGCTGCTGGCCGTCACGGCCACAAACACGCCTCGCATCACCCAAGTTTTGACATCACGTTTCATTCGTCGTTCTCCTGTTCGCCCAGCAATTGGACATCGATTGCATCACACAAACTGTGCAACACCAAACATTGCACTTCCCGCACGCGGGCCAATGGCTCATGCGCCACGGCCAGATGGACATCGGTTTCTGCCAGCATGCGCGCCCAAGCGGCACTCACGGGTCCAGTCAAGGCCACCACGCTCATGTCACGGTCGTGGCTGGCCTGCACCAGCTGGGGCCAGGCCTCATCATCAGCATCGTCGCTGATGAGCACCAGCACATCTCCGGCATGGCCCATGGCTTGCAGCTGTCGGTTCAGGTCAGCTTGCGCTACGGACACGTGAACCGCCGGCAAGGGCGGACGCTCACGTTCGAAGCCGTTGACCAGCAATTGCACCAGGTAGGGCGCCAGCCACTGCCCGCCACCCGCGCCCACCACCAGCACCTTGCCGCCACCCGTCAACCCCGTGACCAGGGTTTGCGCTGCTGCGTGGACTTGCTTGGCCAAGGACTCGGCGGACTGGTAGAGCCAATCGGCGCTGTCAATGATGTGTTGCTGGATATGGGGCTCTGACATGGAGCGAAATCATACCGCCAGCCACATGACCTGGCGGTGAAAGCACCCATCGGTCAAACCCTTTCAGGATGCCTCGAACGCAGCTTGCAGCCACTGCAGCTGGTCACCGTCTATGGCCACCACATCGAAACGCGTGGCCGGCAGACGTGGCCAACGCAGCAAATAGTAGTGCGCTGCGCGCACCAGACGTTGCTGCTTGGTCCAGGCCACACTGGCGGCAGCGCCACCGTGTTGCGCCCGTGCCCGCTTGCGCACCTCTACGAACACCACGGTGCCATCGCTTTGCTGCATGATGAGGTCGATTTCGCCGCCGCCGCGCCCCGGCGTCCGATAATTGCGCATCAGCAGCCGCAAACCCTGCGCCTGCAAGTACGCCAGTGCTTGCGACTCTGCCGCATCACCCCGTGCTTTGGTCGTCGTTTTTGTCTCATTTTGTTGCCTGAGGAATTGCATTGATCCCCTCTCCCTTGAACGCCTCTGCGCATTTGACGCTGCAAGCCGCCGAGCAGGCTGCAGGCGGACAAAGCCATCCGGCCAGCACACTGTACGTGGTTGCCACCCCGATTGGCAACCTGGCCGACATCGGCCTGCGGGCCTTGTACCTGCTGGCTCATGCCGATACCCTGGCCTGCGAAGACACTCGCCACACCCAGCAATTGATCCGCTCTTATGGCCTGGATCGTCCCGGCAACCAGCTGCTGGCCGTGCACCAACACAACGAGGCCGAGGCCGCGCAAGAAGTGCTCAGGCGTTTGGCACAGGGCGAGCGCGTGGCCTACGTGAGCGATGCCGGAACCCCCGCCATCAGCGACCCGGGTGCGCGACTGGTGGGGGCCGTACGCGCAGCAGGTTACCGCATCATGCCCCTGCCCGGCGCCAGCAGCGTGACCACGTTGCTCAGCGCCAGCGGCATGACAGGCGAAGGCGGCTTTGTTTTCCAAGGCTTTTTGCCCAGCAAGGCCACCGAACGTGAACGCGCCGTACAAACGCTGTCACAAGAGCCACGCGCCGTGGTGTTGCTGGAAGCACCGCACCGCATTGAAGCCACAGCCAAGGCCTTGGCTGCGCTGGGCACGCGACAGGTCACGATCGGCCGCGAATTGACCAAACAGTTTGAGCAGATCCACACCGTAGCGGCGCACGATCTGCACGCCTGGTTGTGCGAACGCCCAGAACATCAACGCGGCGAATTTGCACTGGTGGTTCACGAAAACACTGCGGCCGAAACCACAACGGGCGATGGCGATCGGGTGCTGCAATTGCTGTTGCCTGAACTGCCACTGAAAACCGCCGTGCGACTGGCCGCCGAGATCACGGGCGAATCCAAAAACACGCTGTACGAGCGCGCCCTTCAGCTCAAGAACCAGGGTAGTTGATGGCCATCTGGCCCGGGAACGTCAACGCTTGAACAAACCCAGCGCCAACACGGTCCCCACCACCAGGGCAGCGCCCACGAGCTGCATCGGCGCAATCGCCTGACCCAACAGCGCCCAGGCCAGCACCAACGAAAAAATAGGCTCCACATTCATGATGGGCGAGTTGCCCACCACACCCAGCTTGGGCAGCACGGTGAACATGATGGTGAAGGCCGTGCCGTACAAGAAGGTGAGCATGCCCAAGCCCACCCAACCGGTTGCATCCACCGGCAAATGCCAGCCCAGGCCCAGGCTGGCAGCCGCGCTGGCCCATACACCCACTTGGGCCATGGTGGTGAAGGTGCGCAAGCGCCCGTCCAGATCGCCTGCCTCATATTGCGTGAGCACCATGGCCAGTCCAAACGTGGCCGAGGCCCCCAAAGCAAAAGCCACACCCAAACCCATCTGGCTCCACTGCGCGGCGGCGCCCAAGCCGGAAGCTGCACCGAGCACATCCAGCGCCAAGGCCAAGCCCAGCAACATGACGGGCATGGCCAACACCACGCGCCGCTCCGGGCGGTGCGCGTACAGCACCCGCGCCCAAAGCGCTGCCGCCATGGGGTAGGTGTTGAACACAAGCAAAGCCAGCGCCACCGGCAAACGCGCCACCGAAGAATACAGACACACGCTTTGCACAGCGATCAGCGCGCCAATCAAAGGCAAATAGCGTTTATGCCTCGTGTTCAAGCGCCAGGACACGCCTTGTTGCCACAAGATCAGCAAGACCACCAAGGCCGTGACGCCACTTCGAAAACTCACAGCTGTGACCACATTGACGCCGTGATTGAAAGCAAAGCGTGCCGCGACGTGGTTGGCTCCCATCATGAAGGCAATCAAGAGCAAAGTGCCAAAACCCGTCAGGGTCAAACGTGCAGGCGAATTCATGGCTTTATTGTGCGGGGTACAGGCCCAACGTCCTGGCATGCAGGCGACTCAAGCCCAGCAAGGCGTCGGTAAAAGGCGTGCTCATGCCTGTCATCTGCCCCAGTTCGCGCACCGCACTGACCAGGGCATCGAGCTCCACCGGTTTGCCGGACTGGACATCCTGGAGCATCGAGGTTTTGAAAGCGCCCAATTTGCGCGTCACGGCATGCCGGTCTTCCGGTTCCTGCGCAACCGGAATGCCGATGCACTCACCAATCGCTTTGGCCTCCAGCATGACCCTGGACATGAAGCCGCGCACCATTTCGTCATCCAGCACGCGGTCAGCTGTGGCACCCGTGATGGCACTCACCGGGTTCATGGTCATATTGCCCCAAAGCTTGTACCAAATGTCTTTCTGAACTTGTGACGACACGGTGGCATTGAAGCCAGCGCGTTGCAGCAAAGCATGCAGCGCCTGCACACGCGGCGTCACCTGCCCAGAAGGCTCACCCACAATCAGGCCATCGCCAAAGTGGTGCCGTACGACACCGGGCGCATCGACCGAACAACTGGCGTGCACCACACAGCCGATGATGTGCTTCGCAGGCAACGCACATGCAATGGCGCCTTGTGGGTCCACCGTTTGCAGCGGACGTCCTTGCACAGGTCCGCCAAAGCCCTGCAAAAACCACCAGGGCACACCATTCATGGCCGTCAACACCACTGTTTCAGGACCAATGAGCGGCGCCACTTGCGGGGCAACTGCAGCCAAAGCCGGCGCTTTGACTGAGATGATCACCAGGTCCTGCACACCCAGATCTGCCGCGTCGTTTGACGCCTGCACAGGCACAAAGTGCAACTCACCACCTTGATTCAATTGCAGGCCGTGGTGTTGCAAGGCATGCAAAGTGTCACCGCGCGCCAGCACACTGAGCTGAACACCTGCTTTAGCAAGGTGCACGCCCAGCCAGCCGCCAATGGCTCCTGCGCCGACGATGGCGACGTTCCCGAACCCGATCGCGCTCACGCACGCCACCCTTGATCGATCCGGTCCACTTGGCGCACCAAGGCTTCAAACACATCGTTGCCCGCACCGTGGTTGGGGTTGAACTGCAGCGCATCACGCGTGCACTTGGCGGCAATCTCTTCAGGCACAGCAATCGGTGTGCCCATGCTCTGCGTGGCCAGCTGAATTTCGCAGGCGCGTTGCAGCGTCCACAAGATGGCAAAGGTTTGCGGCAAGGTTTGCCCCCAGGACAACAGGCCGTGGTTGCGCAGGATTACCGCAGGTTTGTTACCCATGCTTTGCAACACGCGCGGGCCCTCTTCGGCATGCACCGTGATACCCTCGAACGTGTGGTACGCCACCATGTCGTGCAGCTGTGCAGAATAAAAATTGCTTTGCGACAGCCCGCCCTCCAGACTGGCGACCGACACGCCTGCCGTGGTGTGGGTATGCATGACACAATGCGCGCCTTCAATGCCGCCGTGGATGGTGCTGTGCAACACATAGCCCGCCGGGTTGACCGGGAAAGGCGAGTCATCGAGCTTATCTCCCGCCAGGTTGATCTTGATCAGGTTGCTGGCGGTGACCTCGCTGTAATGCAGGCCGAAGGGGTTGATCAGGAAATGCTTATCGCCACCGGTCACGGTGTCGGGCAGGCGAAGGGTGATGTGGTTGTAAATCATCTCGGTCCAGCCGAGCATGGCAAACACGCGGTAGCAGGCGGCCAATTGCAAACGCGCTTTCCACTCGTCAGGATGCACGCGGGCCTGCAGCGAAGGCACAACGGGTTGGGGTGTGGGGAACATGGTGTGTCTCCTGCAACTTAGTAGGTGGCGCCTTTTTGAGGGGCGGTGTTCAGTACGTTGGCTTTGAAGCGCACGGCCAACGCAGTGGTCTGGCGCATCAGGATCTGGGTGTCCAGGCCCACGGCCACGAACACGGCGCCCAGCGCCAGATAGTGCTTGGCCAGCGCTTCGTCAGCGGTCAGGATGCCGGGTGCCTTGCCAGCCTTCAGGATGCGGGCGATAGCCCCCTCGATAGCGGCTTGCACCTCGGGATGCGCAGCATTGCCCACATGGCCCATGGAAGCGGACAGATCTGCGGGGCCAATGAATACCCCATCCACACCAGGCGTGGCGGCAATCGCGTCCAGGTTGTTCAGGCCCTGCAGCGACTCCACCTGCACAATCAGGCACACTTCTTCATTGGCCCGCTTGTAGTAGTCGGCGTAATGACCCCAGCGCGAGGCACGGGCGCCGGCCATGCCGCGCACGCCGCCTTGGCCATCGTCTTGCGGATAACGCATGGCCTGCACCAGTTGAGCCGCTTGCTCGGGCGTATCCACCATGGGCACCAGAATGTTTTGTGCACCCAAGTCCAGGTACTGCTTGATGAGTGCAGTGTCACCCACCGGCACACGGGCTACCGCGTGGCTACCGGGATAGGCTGCCAGCGTCTTGAGTTGCCCGAGGATGCTGCCCAGGTCGTTAGGCGCATGTTCACCGTCGATCACCAGCCAGTCGAAGCCAGCGAGGGCGCAGATTTCGGCGGTGTAGTCGTTGGCCAGGCCCATCCACAGCCCGATTTGCGGGCGGCGCTCAAGCAGGGCATGTTTGAAAAGGTTGGCAGGGGTATTCATTGTGTGCCTCTCAAACAAAACGGAATTGCAGCTTGCCGAGCGGGCCGTAGTCAGCATCGAACACATCGCCCACCTTGGTGGGTGCGGGCTTGGTGAAGGAACCGGCCAGCACGATCTCTCCGGCTTGCAGGTGTTCACCCCAAGGCGCGAGCTTGTTGGCCAACCACGCAATGCCCACCGCCGGATGCCCTTGCACGCCCGCCGCCAGCCCGGTTTCTTCGACCACACCGTTTTGGCGCAGGATGGCGCCGCACCAGGGCAAGTCGGTGGTCAGCGGGTCCACGCGCTTGGCGCCGAGCACGATGCCTGCGTTGGCGGCGTTGTCGCTGATGGTGTCGTAGACCTTGCGCATCACCTTGGTATGGCGGTCAAACTGCTCAATACGTGCGTCGATGATCTCAATCGCTGGCGTCACGTATTCGGTGGCATCCAGCACCTGCTCCACCGTCACGTTCGGGCCGCGCAGCTCCTTTTTCAGGATAAAGGCCAGCTCCACCTCGACACGCGGGGCGATGAAGTTCTTGTGCGGAATGTCCAGAACCTGTCCAGGGGTGCAGTCGTAGCGCATGTTGTCCAGCAGGGTCCCGTAGTCGGGCTCATCGATCTGGCTGGAGACCTGCATGGCGCGGCTGGTCAGACCGATCTTGTGGCCGATCATCTGGCGACCCTCGGCGAATTTGATCTGCATCCAGGCGCGGTTGATGCGGTAGCCGTCTTCGATGGTCATGCCCGCAAAGCGCTTGGAGAAGTGCTCGATCTGCACGCGCGATTTTTCGGACTGGTTCAGTTCATGCGCGAGCTGCTGGATCTGGTCTTCGGTGAACACGGACATGGTGTGGCTTTCTTGTAACGCAGGTCATTGGGGTCGGATCCCGATTTCGCGACAGCGAAACTCGGGCTCTGCCCCCAATCACCGGACTGGAGGCAATGGTGTTTGAAACAGTGGATGAATATTGCTGTGCTTGGCATCAAACACTTCAGGACCGACGTCGATCTGCAGCGTGATGCCGATGTGGCGCTGCGCCATGACCGGCGCAAAGAAAGCCTTGGCCACCTCGACCAAAGTCTGCCCGGCGCGTTGCTGCGTGGTTTCGGTGCGGCCACGGCCCATGCGCACGTTCAGGTATACGAAGGCGTAATCGCCCGTGCCCCCGGCTTCGCGCCCTGCTGCGCCGCCATCGGCCACCGCGTAGTGCACTGCGGGGTAGGCCAGCACACGCGTGCCGCCCGTAGGAAAAACCTGTTTGCCTTCTTCGTCCTGGACGGTCAGCATGGCGTCCGCCATCTGGCGGCACAAGGTGGTCATATTTACTTCAGCGTCGAGCTGGCCGGTGTAGAGAATCACGAGATGGGGCATACGTTCCTCTCCGAATCACAAACGGGTGCTGATGGCGGTGTAACCCTCGGCGCTGCTGGTCACCGGGGCAGGCACCTGCGCGCCGTCCTGCGGTGTGACGTCAAAAATCGCGTTGAGCTGGCCCGTGCCGCTGGCCCCGAAGTACGGCGTCACCATGTCCACGCCGCCGTCGTAGGCCGTCCAGCCCAGCGCACCCATCAGCATCGCGGTGTCGTGCATGAAGCCTTCGCCGTGGCCCTTGCTGGCGTATTCGGGCAGCATCTCGCAGAACGCTTTCCACTCGCGCTTGGCCCACATCTGCAGCACCTGCTTGTCCAGCTGCTCCAGAAAAGGGCTCCAGATCTTGTGGGCGAACTCCGGCGCCAGGCCGTTCTGTGCAAAGCGGTGTGAAAGCGAGCCGCTGGCCAGAAAGGCCACCTTGCCGTCGTAATGCTTTTCCACGGCCTCGCGCATGGCCCAGCCCAGGCGGGCACTGTCGTTCAGATAGTGCACCATGCACAGGGCCGAGACCGAGACCACCTTGAAGTGCTGGTCCTCGTTCATGTAGCGCAGTGGCACCAGCGTGCCGTATTCAGGGTCGAGCGTGGTGTTGTCGTGCGCCAGTGTTTCCACGCCGTGCTCGTTGGCCACTTTCGCGAGCAGGTGACCCAATTCGGGGTTGCCTGGTGATTCAAACGCCATGTGGTGGATGAAGTGCGGCAGCTCGTTGCTGGTGTAGTTGCCTTTGAAATGCGGCGCGCAGTTGATGTGGTAGTTGGCATTGACCAGCCAGTGCGTGTCGAACACCACCAGCGTGTCCACACCCAGGGCGCGGCAGCGGCGGCTGATTTCCTTGTGACCGTCGATGGCGCTCTGGCGCGTGCCAAAGCGCGGACCCGGAATTTCGCTCAGGTACATGCTGGGCACGTGGGTGATTTTGGCGGCGAGGGCGAGTTGGCCCATGGTCAGACTCCCCAGTGCGGGATGTGGTGCGATCCCATGGACACGGCCACGTTCTTCGGCTCGCAGAACACTTCGTAGCTCCAGGTGCCGCCTTCGCGGCCGGTGCCGCTGGCCTTGGTGCCGCCGAAGGGCTGGCGCAGGTCGCGCACGTTCTGGCTGTTGACAAAGCACATGCCGGCCTCGATGGCGGCGGCCACGCGGTGGGCGCGACCGATGTTTTCGGTCCAGACGTAGCTCGACAGGCCGTATTCGATGTCGTTGGCTTTTTCAATCGCGTCCGCTTCGTCCTTGAAGGGGATCAGGCAGGCCACCGGGCCGAAGATTTCTTCCTGCGCGATGCGCATGCGGTTGTCGACTTCGGCAAACACGGTGGGCCAGACGAAGTTGCCGTTCTTCACATGGGCGGGTAGGTCGGCGGCATACGACGGCTTGTCGAGACCGCCGCAGAGCATCGTGGCGCCTTCCTTCGGGCCGAGTTCGATGTAGCTGCGCACCTTGGCCAGGTGGTTCTTGCTGATCATCGGGCCGACGATGGTTTTTTCATCCAGCGGGTCGCCCACGGTGATGCGTTTGGCGCGCTCGGCAAACTTCGCGGCAAAGTCGGCGTAGATGCTTTGCTGTACCAGAATGCGGCTGCCTGCGGTGCAGCGCTCGCCGTTGTTGGAAAAGATCATGAACACCGCGGCGTCGAGGGCGCGGTCCAGGTCGGCGTCTTGAAAAATCACAAAGGGGCTTTTACCGCCGAGCTCCATGCTGAATTTTTTCAGGCCCGCGCTTTGCACGATGCGGTTGCCCGTGACAGTGGAGCCGGTGAAGCTGATGGCGCGCACATCGCGGTGCGAGACCAGCGGCTCGCCCGCTTCCTTGCCGTAGCCGTGCACGATGTTGAGCACGCCTGCAGGCACGCCCGCCTCCAGCGCGAGCTCGCCCAGACGGGCAGCTGTGAGGGGCGAGAGTTCGCTCATCTTGAGCACAGCGGTGTTGCCAAAGGCCAGGCAGGGCGCGACCTTCCAGGTGGCCGTCATGAAGGGCACGTTCCAGGGGCTGATGAGCGCGCACACGCCCACCGGGTGGAACAGGGTGTAGTTCAGGTGCGTGGGCGTGGGGTAGGTGTGGCCGTCCACACGGGTGCACATTTCGGCAAAGTAATGAAAGTTGTCGGCTGCACGGGGAACCAACTGCTTGCCGGTCTGGCTGATGGTCTGGCCGCAGTCCCGGGTTTCGGTGTCGGCAATTTCGGGCACATGTTTGGTGATCAGGTCGCCGAGCTTGCGCATGACCTTGGCCCGCTCGGTGGCGGGGGTGGCGGCCCACTTGGGGAAGGCCGCTTTGGCGGCAGCCACGGCAGCGTTGACTTCCGTTTCGCCGCCGGAAGCGACTTCGGCCAGCACCTCTTGGGTGGCCGGGTTGGTGGTCTCGAAGTAGTCGCTGCCTGCGACGCTTTGGCCGTTGATCAGGTGGTCGATTTTCATGTTCATGCTCTCACAATGGTATTGGTCAAGGCGCCGATGCCTTCGATCTCAGTGACTATCACGTCGCCCGGTTGGCAGTCCACGATGCCGTCGGGCGTGCCGGTCAGGATCAGGTCGCCAGGGTTCAGCGTCATGAAGCTGCTGAAGTACTCGATCAGCGTGGGCACGTCAAAAATCATGTCGGCGGTGCTGCCGCTTTGCGTCACCTGCCCGTTGACGGTGGTTTGCAGCTTCAGCGCCATGGGGTTGGGCACATCGACCGCGTCCACCCGCCAGGGGCCGATGGGGGTGCAGGTGTCGCGGTTCTTCACGCGCAGGTTGGGTCGGTACCAATTTTCCAGGTAGTCGCGGATGGCGTAGTCATTGGCCACGGTGTAGCCGCCCACATAGT
>JALRIL010000095.1 GCA_023255445.1 Limnohabitans sp.
AGCAAAAAGCCGCCGATGGGCAGGGCGAATCTACCATTGATTGGGATGATGTGGTCTTTGAGGTAGACCTGCTGAAGTCGCAGGAAATCAATCTTGATTACATCTTGGAGCTGATCTTCGATCACAACAAAAAGAACAAGACCAAAGCAGATTTGGTGGATGAAGTGCGTCGTGTGATCCGGGCCAGTCTGGGTAACCGAGCTAAAGAGGGCTTGCTGGTGGACTTCATTAACCAGACCGATCTGGATCAGATTGGTGACAAGGCGAGCGTCATTGAAGCCTTTTTCACTTTCGCCCAAGCTGCGCAGCAGCGAGAAGCGCAAGATTTGATCAACGAGGAAAACCTCAATGCCGAAGCAGCCAAGCGCTACATCACGGCATCACTCAAGCGGGAATTTGCCAGCGACAGCGGTACTGAACTCAATACCGTATTGCCCAAAATGAGCCCATTGAATCCGCAGTACCTGACAAAAAAACAGACTGTTTTTCAAAAAATCGCAGCGTTTGTGGAGAAATTCAAGGGTGTCGGTGGGCAGGTCTGAGGATGTGAGGCGAAGCCTGTACCTCTGTAAATCAGTCTAAGCCTCTGCCCAAAAGGGTTGACTTTGGCGTAGCATGGTTGGTGTCACAACAAGGGGGCACACTTTTTGTAGACACTTTTGCGATTTTTATTGAAAAAATCCCTTTTGAATCATTGGCTTAAATTGTTTGCCGTGAGTGTCCCGTCCACTCCGCCAAACGTAAAAGCCAAGTAGTTCATCTGCTTGGCTTTTTTCATGGGTGCATGCGTGCAGTGCACAGAACCAAGGCAGGATGAGCTGGCTGGCGAGCAGGCATGTCCACCAAAGCCTGTTGCGCCGCTCACTTCAGCGCTGAACCCCAGCGCAAGACTGTCATGCGAGTATGCTTGGTGCCTTGTCAACCTTGCGCATGCTTCACGCCATGTCTGAATTCACGCTTGCCCCTCCACTTACCCCTGCAGACCAGCTTCACCACCAGCTCAAGCGGCACGGCTTTGCGGTGTTGTCGGCCTCCGATGTGGCAACTCTGTCCGGGGTGGACATGACCGACTTGCAGGCCTTTGCAGCCGATTGGGCGGACTTGCCGCCCGACCAATACCTCAAGGATGGTGGGCGTTATCGCCGTCGTCGACATGCCAGTTTGCAGATTGATGGTCCACAATGCCAGCTCATGCCACACAGGGCCCACTGGCAGCCGCTGTCCTACAACGCCTTGCATGGCGGTATGCAGCGCTGGTTTGAGCCCATGAAAGCCGAGTGGCTGCAGCAAACGTTCTGGTCTCGCCTGATGGTGTGGTTGGGGCAGGTGAGCACTGCCTTGCGCGGCGCGCAGCCTTGGTTTGCCGAGGCGCATCAATTCAGGATTGACACAACCGATGGTATCGGGCGGCCCACCCCCGAGGGTGCACATCGAGATGGAGTGGATCTGGTGGCGGTCTTCATGGTGGGCCGCAGTGGCATCAAAGGGGGCGAAACCCGTGTGTTCGATGTCCAGGGGCCTCAAGGGCAGCGCTTTACCTTGACCGAGCCCTGGTCGGTACTGCTACTCGATGACACCCGTGTGATCCACGAAACCACACCCATTCAGCCGGCAAGCAAGCAGCCCGGGACTCGCGATACTTTGGTCGTGACCTTGCGGGCCGAGCGTTTTCTGGAAGATCCGCAGGCGTAAAAAAACCCGCCTCAACGAGGCGGGTTAGCGTGGCGGGTGCTTTCACCACGCACAACGCGGGCACGGTTTACAGGCGCTCGAAGATGGCAGCAATGCCTTGCCCGCCGCCGATGCACATGGTCACCAAGGCATAGCGGCCCTGGATGCGTTGCAGCTCGTACAGGGCCTTGACCGTGATCAGGGCACCCGTGGCTCCAATCGGGTGGCCCAGAGAGATGCCCGATCCGTTGGGGTTGACCTTGGCCGGGTCCAGGCCCAGTTCTTTGCTGACGGCGCAGGCTTGGGCGGCAAAGGCTTCGTTGGCCTCAATCACGTCCAGATCGCTCACACTCAGGCCTGTGCGTTTAAGTACAGCTTGCGTGGCACTGATCGGGCCGACGCCCATGATTTTGGGGTCCAGCCCTGTGTGGGCATAACCCACCAGACGGGCCATGGGGGTCAGGCCACGTGCCTTGGCCGCGCCGGCTTCCATCAGCACCACAGCGGCCGCCGCGTCGTTGATGCCCGAGGCATTGCCAGCAGTGACGGTACCGTTTTCCTTGACGAACACCGGCTTGAGTTTGCTCATGTCCTCAAGCTTGCAACCTGGGCGGAAGTGTTCGTCGGTGTCGTAGGCCAACTCGCCTTTGCGACTCTTGAGCATGACGGGCACGATCTGACTCTTGAAACGACCCTCGGCCGTAGCACGTTCAGCGCGGTTGTGACTTTCCACGGCCAAAGCGTCCTGCATCTCGCGGGTGATTCCGAATTGGGCGGCCACGTTCTCGGCCGTCACGCCCATATGGATGTTGTGGAAGGGGTCGTGCAGGGCGCCGACCATCATGTCCACCATTTTGGTGTCGCCCATGCGTGCACCCCATCGGCTGGTCAGACTGGCATAGGGTGCGCGGCTCATGTTTTCGGCACCGCCGCCAATGGCGATGTCACAGTCGCCAAGCGCAATGGCCTGGCTGGCGCTGACGATGGCCTGCAGGCCTGAGCCGCACAGTCGGTTGACGTTGAAGGCAGGCGTGGTTTGCGCACAGCCGCCGTTGATGGCGGCCACGCGTGACAGGTACATGTCTTTGGGTTCGGTGTTGACCACATGGCCAAACACCACATGGCCCACATCCTTGCCCTCGGTGCTGGCGCGGGCCAGGGCTTCGCGCACGACCAGGGCGGCCAGTTCGGTAGGGGGGGTGTCTTTCAGGCTGCCACCATAGGTGCCAATGGCGGTGCGCACACCGCTGACAACAACGACTTCACGGCTCATGAGGGAGGTCTCCGGTTGTAATGAAAGGTATTGACAGTCCAGTGTCGGGCGCAAAAGCTACAAGCAACTGACAGGCGCTTCAGTCCGAGTCACGTACATCTGCCACGCTTTGGCTGCCAAAGTCCGGACGTGCCAGGTAAGCCAGCACCTGGCGTGCTGCCTCCTCGCTGGAAGTGAGAAGACCTTGTGTTTTGAGTTTTTCAAAACGGGGTTGGTCAGGAAACTGCTCGGCTCGGGCGCTGCGCAGTTCCACTTGCATGTCGGTGTCAATGACGCCCGGAGCCAGAGCGCACACGCGTGCGCCATGCTCGCGTTGTGCCTCGTCTAGCGCCAGGCAACGGGTGAAGTGGTCCAGCCCGGCCTTGGCTGCACAGTAAGCTGATTGCGAAGCCATGGGCCTGCGTCCCAGGCCCGAGGAGATGTTTAGCACCTTTAGCGGGATGGCCCATTCATGGGCGATGTGCAAGAACGCTGCCGTGATCTGCATGGGCGCCTCCAGACCCACACGCAAGGCTCGGGCCAGATCTGCAGGATGCGCCTTGCCCAGTGGGGTGATGTCCGGAATCATGCCAGCGTTGTTGATCAGGGTGGCTGAACTGAAAGCCTGCGGACCTTGAATTGCCAACCAGTCGTGCAGACGGCGGCTCAGACTTTCGCCATCGATCAGGTCATGCGTCCACTGCGTCAGGGGGATATCGGCCTGGGCCGCGCTGTGTGCCAATTGTGTGTTGGCGTTGCGGGAGATGCACAGCAGGCTGTGTCCAGGACTCATGAGTTGTTCGGCCATGGCCAAACCCAGGCCGCGCGAGGCACCTGTCAGCACATACAGATGAGGCTTCATCCTTGCATGCTAACTCGCCAGGTTGTTTCTGAACAGGGGTGATTGCCCCGGGTCAGAACGGCAGCGGTGCTTCCCAATGCATGGCTTGTCCGGTGACCGGGTGGTGCAGCTCGAGTTGCCACGCATGCAACAACAGGCGAGGAGCCGAGAGGAGTGTGTCTGATGGTGAATACAAAGGATCACCTACCATAGGGTGACCGAGCGCCAAGGTGTGCACCCGCAACTGGTGGGTACGCCCGGTATGGGGTTCCAGCAGCAAGCGGGTGGTGCCCGGCAGGGGACCCGGACCCAGGCTGGTCCATTCGGTCAGGCTGGGTTTGCCATGGTCGTTGCAGATGATGCTGCGTGGGCGGTTGAGCCAGTCAATGCGTACAGGTAAATCAATCAGACCGCTGCGCCCTGCAGGACCCATGTCGCCTATCACGACGGCCTGGTAGCGTTTACGGACGCGTCGTTTTTCGAAGCAGTGTCCCAATTGCTTTTGCATCTCGGGACTGCGCGCCATGATGAGCAGGCCCGAGGTCGCCATGTCCAGACGATGCACCAGCAACGCTTCAGGGTGGCAGGCCTGCACGCGCGCGAGCAGACAGTCCTGTCTGTCCGGTCCGCGTCCGGGAATGCTCAACAACCCAGAGGGTTTGTCGAGAACCAGCACGTGCTCGTCCTCATGGATGACGCTGAAAGACGCGTGCATGGGTCACTGGTCCTGGCGGGCACGAATGCGGTTGACTTGCAGGGGGGTGACCTCGCCCGCCTGGTTGCCCCATTGCGAACGGATGTAGCTGAGCACGGCGCCGATTTGCCGGTCGTCGAGCGCCATCTTGAAGGGCGGCATGCCATAGGGATAGGGGCGCGCCTGGGTCGAGGGGCCAAAGCCCCCTTGCAGGACGGACAACACCAGGTTGGTCGGATCGCTCAGTTGCACCGCCAGGCTGCCCGCCAGCGCAGGGTAGGCCTCCGGCAGGCCCTGGCCTTCTTTACCGTGGCATTGTGCGCACTGGTTTTTATAAATGTCCTGCCCCACCTCCAGCACGCTCCAGCGTGGCGTGGGTGCCGGAGAGGGGGTCGTTTGCGGCGCTTGGCGGGCGCGTTGCTGGAGATAGGCCAGCATGGCCTGCACATCTTGCGCATTCAGGTATTGCAGGCTGTGCTGGACCACTTCTGCCATAGGACCGGATGCGACACTGCGATGGTTGTAGCCTGTTTGCAGGCGACGTAACCATTGGGCCGAGTCCATGCTGAGGATGCCGGTTTGGGCATCGCTGAGCAGGTTGGGCGCGTACCAACCCTGGCCAGGCATCAGAGCACCCGAAAGGTCGCGGACGTCGGGGAATCCCCCGAGCGCATCGCGTTGGCCATGACAGGCCGCGCAGTGGCCCAGGGCCTCGACGAGGTAGGCCCCGCGTTGAACCGGCGTCGGCGTCACTGGCAAGGTTGGGGCGGTGCTGCTGGCGTCAAAGTACAGGCTGCGCCACACGGCCAGTGCGGCCTGGGTGCCCAAGGGCCAGCGCAGGGTGTGGGCAGGCTGCGGCTGGTGCACGGGCGGCAGGCTGCGCAACCAATGCCAGAGGGCGTCACTGTCGCTGCGGCTGATCAGTCGGGTGTGGTTGTATGGGAAAACAGGCACCAGCAAACGGCCAGAGGGCGTTCGGCCCAGCTGCAAGGCTTGCCAGAAATCCTGCGCTGTCCAGCTGCCCAGGCCCGTTGCCTTGTCTGGCGTGAGGTTGCTGCTGTAGACCGTGCCAAAAGGGGTGTCGATGCCGCGAGCACCACTCATCAGGGCTTGGCCACGCACGGAGTGGCAGGCCACACAGTTGCCGGCCTGGGCCAGGTACTGACCGCGTTCGATTTGCTGGTCAAGGGTTGGGGCGCTTTGAGTTTCGGTGGAGGTAGGGGCGGTTGGCGCTTGTCGGCCCCAGTTGTCCCATACCACCCAGATGGCGATGGCCAGCCACAGTGCAGCACTTAAAAGCAGCGGGATGCGTACCCATGCAGGCCATGGTTTCATGGTCGGCCTTTCGCATCGCTTGGGTGGTCGAGTTCATGCGCGCTACCGCAGCGCAAATCGACATCGAGCTTGACGCCCTGTGTCAAGGTGCGGGGATGTGCAGGCGTGGGGGGGGCTTGCATGGACAGCCAGCTGGCGACAGCCATGATGTCGCCAGGGGTCATGCGGCGCACGATCTCGGCCATGCAGTCTGGTGCGTGGGCGCGGCGCTCGCCGGTTTGCCAGGCCCCGAGCTGGGCGGTCAGGTAGTCCAAGGGCAAGCCCAGCAGCGCAGGGACGTTGGGTACGGTGCCCATGAGCTGAACGCCGTGGCATGTTGCGCAGGCGGGTAGCTTTCGCGAGGGGTCGCCCTGCGTGGCAAGTCGCTTGCCATGATCGAGTGCACTGGTGCTGATGCGTGGGGCCTCACGGCTTGGGGCTGGGTAGGGGATGTCCAGCGACGAGAAGTAACTGGCCATGCGCTGCATGTAGTCCTCGGACAGGGGTTGGACCAGTTGGGCCATCGGACCGTAGCGCCGCCGGCCTTCTGCGAAATTGAGCAACTGGTGGTACAGGTAGCCCGCAGGCTTGCCTGCCAAGCGAGGGTAGTAACCATCGGGGGCGGCGCGGCCTTGCTCTCCATGGCAGGCGGTGCAGGCGCGCACACGTTCGGCCATGTCTGAGGGCAAAGGGCTTGCAGGGATGGCCGCGGCGGTGCAGGCCCACAACAGGGGCGCAAGCGCAGAGCGTGACAGGCGAATCAAAACATCGAACATGGCCCCAAAGATAACCGATCGGGCCGGTCGTTTGGGCCCATGGACATGAAACGGCGACAATGGCGCCTGCATTCATTACAGGCCATGAGTTTTCCTGCCCCCCTTGTTCCTGCCATCACCCCGCGTCCAACGGCTGCGCGGGTCTGGCTTGCGCCCATGGAAGGCTTGTTGGACCACAGCCTGCGAGATGCCTTGACCCGTTTTGGTGGGGTAGACATGTGCGTGACCGAATTCATTCGCGTGACGGACACGGTTCTGCCCAAACGCGCTTTTGTGCGGGTCATGCCAGAGCTGCTCAATGGCGGGCGAACCCCTGCGGGGGTACCTGTGCGCGCTCAGTTGCTGGGTTCAGACCCGGTGTGCCTGGCCGACAACGCTGCTGCGCTGGCGCAGCTGGGGCCACACGGCATTGACCTGAATTTCGGGTGTCCAGCCAAAACCGTCAATCGCCATCGGGGCGGTGCGGTCTTGCTGCAAGAGCCGGATCTGGTGTATCGCATCGTCAGTGAGGTGCGTCGTGCCGTACCTGCGCACATGCCGGTTTCAGCGAAGATGCGGTTGGGGTATCAAGACGACCGCTTGGCCGAAGCCTGCGCTCAGGCCATTGATGCGGCCGGTGCCAGCGAGTTGACGGTGCATGCCCGAACCAAGGTGCATGGCTACAAGCCACCGGCGTACTGGGATCGAATTGCCGACATCCGGCAAGTGGTCAAGCTGCCCATGGTGGCCAATGGCGAGATCTGGAGTGTGGCGGACGCCTTGCGCTGTCGTGCAGTTGCGGGGGTGCAGGACGTCATGATCGGACGAGGCATGGTCACCGACCCAGGCCTGGCGTGGGCCATCCATCAGCACGATGCATGTGGACAGATTCACCGCTCCGGTCAAGCTGTGCCGTGGTCGCACGTATTGACTGTAATTGCACACCTGTGGTGGCCGCGCATGAGTGGGCACGTGGAGGCACGTCATCGCGCCGGACGTTTGAAGCAGTGGCTCAACTACCTGGGCAAGGTTTATCCGCAAGCACAAGAGGCTTTCAATGCCTTACGGCTACAGCGTGATGCGCGTGAACTGCAAGCCTGGCTGCAGACGCAGGCGTCGGCAACGCCGGTACAAGTTGCATCGGCCTGACGGGCTTAAAGCAGCAAGGCCTGCAGCCCGCCATCGGGCTCAAAACGCTTGTTGCGGAAATACAGGCGCGTCGGTCCGGCAAACGCAGTCCTGCGGACACTGTGCATGGGGTCGCCGGGGTAGCAAATCATGCGCTCGCCATTCACGTCAAAAGCCTCGGGCTCGACCAAGGCGGGGGAGCGTTGGCAGGCATCGGCCAGGGCTTCACGTGCACAGGTGTACTGGCGCAGATGGGCCAGGCTCATGATTTGCGGTGGGGCCAATTCAATATGGCGGTCCCAGTAGGCGTGCAACGCTTGCTCGGGGCTGAGCCAGCGGATCTCGGTGGCCTCATGGTTGTCATGGCGCCCCTCTTGCAGGGCATGGGCATGGGCCAGGAAAAAACGTGTATCAAAACGCTTGTTGGTCACCGAGGGTTGACGCGGCGTGATCCAGCGTGACCAGGGCGTGAGCACGGTGGCTTGCAGTTTATGTTGAAGCTCAATGACAGCATCAGTCCAGGCTGCAGCGGTTGGGGTCGACGCATCTGTCGTACCCAACAAAATGCCGGCTTCTTCATGCAGTTCGCGCAAGGCGGCTACATACAGCCCGGCTGCCCGATGGGGTTCCAAGTCAGGTTCCTGCAGCAGGCGGTGTAACGTTTGCGGATCCTCCTGCAGCAGTTGCAGCACGGGCTCGGACATGTCGGCGTGGTCAAGCTTGCCCCCCGGAAACACGTGTACCCCGCCCAGGACTTGCGAGGCATTGTGGCGTTGCATCATCAAGACTTGCAGACCTTGTGTGCTGTCGCGCAGGAGCACCACGGTCGAGGCATCACGCGGTGGGTCGGTAACGATTTCGGAGTTGAGCTCCATGGGACTGACTTTTGTTTATATTGTGATCATGATGCCATGCCTGATACCTCAGGCTTGTCGTTCGGGCGTCAAGGTGCAGGGCTGTTCAAGGAGCTGAAAAGATGACGATAGATTTCAAGGGCCGTGTGGCCATTGTGACGGGTGCAGGCGGCGGCTTGGGCCGTCAACATGCGCTGGCGCTGGCCAAGCGTGGCGCCAAGGTGCTGGTCAATGACTTGGGCGGTGATGTGCATGGCGCGGGGGGCTCCGTCTCCGCTGCACAAAAAGTGGTCGATGAAATCCGTGCCGCGGGTGGCGAGGCCATGGTCAACGGTGCCTCGGTCACGGACTACGCAGCCGTGAAGGGCATGGTCCAGCAGGTGATTGACGCCTGGGGACGCGTGGATATTCTGGTCAACAACGCCGGCATTTTGCGGGACAAGAGTTTTGCCAAAATGGAGATTGAGGACTTCCGTCTGGTCATGGACGTGCACGTGATGGGGGCGGTGCACTGCACCAAGGCGGTGTGGCCCATCATGCAGGCGCAGAACTACGGCCGGGTCATCATGACCACATCCTCCAGTGGTTTGTATGGCAATTTTGGACAGGCCAACTACGGTGCGGCCAAGATGGCACTGGCGGGGCTGGTGCAAACCTTGTCGCTGGAGGGTCAGAAATACGACATCCGAGTCAACGGCCTGGCGCCTACGGCCGCAACCCGGATGACCGAAGGCCTCATGCCCGAGGAGGTGCTGCGCGCCTTGCAGCCCGAAGCCGTGGTGCCGGCCATGTTGGTGATGGCTTGTGAGCAGGCACCCAACCGCACCTTTTTGTGTGCAGGGGCTGGCAGCTTCGAGGTGGCCAACATCACCTTGACGCAGGGCGTGCATCTGGGCATGGGCGATGATGTGCCTGAGCAGTTGCTCCACCAGCTTGAAGCTGTCAGCAACCGCGTGGGTGATCTGGTACCAGCTAGCGGCTCCGAGCAAGGACAACACGAGGTGGGCAAGGCCCTGGCCGCCCACAGAGGCTGAGGCCTTAAGGGGCTTTCGCGGTGAGCGCGGCTGCACGCTCGCGTTCGACTTCAAGCCCCAGCTCGATCACCGCCATCGCGTAATAGCTGCTCCAGTTGTAGCGCGTCACGGCATAGAAGTTGTCGGTGCCCAGTACAAAGCTGGGGGATTGCTCGCCATTACGCAGTTCAATCAAGGCCAGCTTGCCGGGGTATTGACGGGCTTCTGAGGGCAGTTGAAGGCCCAAGTCTTGCATGCTTTGCGCGTTGAAGGTGGGTAGGATGTCGGGCAGCAGCAGCTGCTCCAGTTGGGCAGGGCTGCTGTGCACCTGCACTTCAAAGTGGGTAGGGTTGCCGGCTTGCCAGTCAAAAGCCGCGAAGTAGTGGGCCACGGAACCAATAGCATCGGCCGTGCTGCCCCACAGATCGATACGCCCGTCGCCGTCAAAATCCACGGCATAGCGCCGCCAACTCGAGGGCATGAATTGGGGTAACCCCATCGCGCCCGCATAGCTGCCTTTGAGGTTACGGGGGTCTGCTCGATTGCCGTGAGTCATCAGCAAAAACTGTTCGAGTTCCTGCCTGAAGAAGGCTTGTCGCTCTTGAGCGCGTGGGTGAGTCTGTGGGAAATCGAATGCCAATGTGGCCAGAGCGTCCAGGATGCGAAAGCTACCCGTGTGCTGGCCATACAAGGTTTCGACCCCCAGGATGCCTACGATGATGCGTGCAGGCACACCATAGGTTTGTTCGGCGCGCGCCAGGATGTCAGCATGGGCTTGCCAGAAAGCCAGGCCTGCCGCGATGCGTTTGGGCTCAATGAATCGATCTCGATAGGTAGCCCAGTTTTTGGCATTTGGCTTGCTCGATGGGGTGACCAGACGGATCACCTGGGGCAGCATGCGGGCATCGGCAATGGCCGCCTGCACCCATGCCTCAGGTAGATCCTGACGGCCGGCAAAGTCCAGAGCCCATTGCCTGGCGTCCTGGCGCTCGGCATAGCTGGGCGCAGTGGCTTGAGCTTGGCGTTGACTTGCGTGCACATGATGTGGGCGAGCTTTGGCGCTGGCCGTATTGATCAGGCTCAAGGCGCACAAGGCGAGCAGGGCTAAACTGAAGATGAATCCAAAAGCGGTGGTGCGGCGCATGCTGGCAGTTTACAGCTGCGGGTGCATGCCAACCATCGTGATAAGCTCAAACCACATCTGTGGCTGCACACTGGAAAGAATGACCTTATGGGGCACACTGCCTATTACGCGCATCCCACTTGCTTCAAACACGATATGGGTTCGGGCCACCCGGAGTGTCCGCAACGCCTGAGCGCGATTGAAGACCGTTTGCTGATCACTGGTCTGGACATGGCCTTGCAACGGCTGGAGCCTGCGCCTGCCGCGTTGGCTGATCTGGAGCTGGCCCACACCCGCATGCACATTGCCTCGCTGCGCGGCTTGACCGATGTGCTCAAGGAGGACATGGCCGCAGGGGGGCCGGCGCATGCTCAGCTGGACCCGGACACGTCCATCAACGAGTACACGTACCAGGCGGCCTTGTTGTCGGCTGGTGCCGCCATTGCCGCTACCGATGCTGTCCTGGCCGGTGAATTTGAAAATGCGTTTTGTGCCACCCGGCCACCTGGCCACCACGCATGCCGAGACAAAGCCATGGGCTTTTGCTTTTTCAACAATGTGGCCATTGCAGCCAAGCATGCGGTGGAGCGCCACGGACTCAAGCGCGTGGCCATCATTGACTTTGATGTGCACCACGGCAACGGTACAGAAGACATCGTGGCGGGAGACGAGCGCATCCTGATGGTGAGTTTTTACCAGCATCCTTTCTACCCGGAGGGGGGCTCCAGATCAGATGCCTCCAACTTGCTCAATGTGCCGGTGCCGGCCTACACCAAAGGCATGGACATTCGGGAACTGGTGGATTCGGTTTGGGTTCCCAGACTGCTGGAACATGCCCCCGAGCTGATCTTCATCAGCGCCGGTTTTGATGCTCACCGCGAAGACGATATGGGGCAACTGGGACTGGTCGAACAAGACTATGTCTGGATCACCCGCCGCATCATGGATGTGGCCCATGAGTGTGCCAAAGGCAGGGTGGTCAGCTGCCTGGAAGGCGGCTACAACCTTAGCGCCTTGGCCCGCAGCGTGGAAGCGCATGTGCGTACACTGGCTGATGTTTGACGAACCACCGAGTAACCATGAGCACTTTGCCTACAACACGACTGGATGATCCTTTGGCTTGGGTCGACTCGCTGACACAACCAGAATCCTTGCTGGTGTTGGGAGCGTTTGCGGTCTGTCTGGTGGTGTCCTGGAGCCTGGTCTGGGGGTTGCGGCGTGCCCTCAAGACAGGCGATTTCAACATTCTGCTGGGTCGGCGATTGGTTGATGGGGTGTTGTTCCCGACCCTGTTGCTCATCACCACCTATGCCTCCAGCATCTTGCTTGGACGTCATCACCAGGTTGTGCTGTTCACTGTGCTCTTGCCTGTGTGCACCTCGCTTGCGGCCATTCGACTGGGCGTCAAGGTCTTGCAGGTGGCGCTGGGCGCTTCGCCTATGGTGCGTGCCCTGGAGCGCACCATTTCCTGGGGGGCCTGGATTGCTGTGGTGATGTGGGTGACCGGCGTGTTGCCCATGGTGCTGGAAGAACTGGACAAGATCCGTTGGAAGGTTGGAGCCAGCACCTTGTCCGTGCGTACCTTGATCGAGGGCGGCCTGACAGCCGGTGCAGTTTTGATTGTGGCCTTGTGGGTGTCCTCGGCCATTGAATCGCGCTTGCTCAAATCGGCGACCGGCAGTGACTTGTCCTTGCGCAAAGTCATCAGCAACACCGTGCGTGCCTTGCTGATGTTCGTGGGCGTGTTGATGGCCTTGTCATCGGTGGGTATTGACTTGACGGCCCTGTCGGTGCTGGGGGGTGCGATTGGTGTCGGTATTGGTTTTGGCTTGCAGCGTCTGGCCTCCAACTATGTCAGTGGCTTTGTTATCCTGGCCGAGCGCAGCATGCGCATTGGTGACAATGTGCGTGTGGATGGTTTTGAGGGACGCATCACCGACATCAAGGCGCGCTACACCGTCATCAGGTCTCTGACTGGGCGGGAGTCCATCGTCCCCAACGAAATGTTGATCACCAGTCGTGTTGAAAACCTCTCCTTGGCGGACACCAACATTTGGCAGTCCACGATCGTGAGCGTGGCGTATGACAGCGATGTCGAGCTGGTGCACGATTTGCTGCTCCAGGCCTGTCAGGAGCAACCCCGTGTGCTCAAGGACCCTGGGCCTGCCGTGGCCATGACGGCTTTTGGCGCCGATGGCCTGGAGTTCACGGTGGGGTACTGGATCAATGACCCTGAAAACGGTCAGAACAACCTCAAGTCAGCGATCAATGTTGCGATCTTGCATGCCCTGCGCAAGCATCAGATCACGATACCTTTCCCGCAGCGGGTGGTGCACATTCACAAGGATTGAGCCCTAGGCTCAATCCATGAACGAAGGCAGCCACAAGCTGAAAGCGGGGAAAGCCATGAGCAGACACAAGGTGATGATCTGCACCCCAACGTAAGGGCTGACCCCTTTGAAGATGGCTTTGAGCCCCACATTGGGCAGCAAGGTATTGATGACAAACAGGTTCATGCCCACGGGGGGCGAGATCATGCCGATCTGGATCACCATCACGATCAGCACCCCAAACCAGACGGGGTCAAAACCCAGCTCCATCACCACCGGGAAAAACAGGGGAATGGTCAGCAGAACCATGGTCAACTCTTCCATGACCATGCCTAGCAAAATGTAGATCAGCATCATCGCTGCCACGATCATGATGGGGGAGGCTTGCAGTTGAACCAGCCAGTCCTTGAGCTCGAAGGGCATGCTGGTGAAGTTGATGAAGTTGGCAAAAATCGTTGCTGCAATCAGCAGGGCAAACAGCATTGCTGTGGTGCGTGCAGACTCCACCAGAACTTCATACAGTGTTTTCCAGCTCAGACGGCCACGAGCCAGTGCAAACAGGAAGGCCCCCGATGCGCCCATGCCAGCACCTTCGGTGGCGGTGAAGAAGCCGCCGTAAATGCCGCCCAGCACGACCACAATCAGGACAATGACGCCCCAAATGCCGCGCAGTGCCTGCCAGCGCTCAGACCAGGTGTGCTTGTCTGCAGCGGGGGCATGCTCAGGGTTGCGAGCAGTCACAAGGCTCACGGCCAGCATCATCATGGCTGCGGTCAACAGGCCGGGCAGAACGCCCGCTGCGAACAGCTTGCCGATGTGTGTTTCGGTCACGATGCCGTAAATCACCATGATGGTCGACGGCGGAATCATGATGCCCAAGGTGCCGCCTGCAGCGATCACCCCCGTGGAGAGACTGTCGCTGTAGCCCAGGCGTTTCATGGAGGGGTAAGCCACTTTGCTCATGGTGGCGGCCGTAGCAATGGAGGAGCCGCAGATGGCACCGAAGCCGGCGCAGGCGGCGATGGTGGCTTGTGCGAGGCCGCCGCGGCGGTGACCGATGAAGGTGTAAGCTGCATGGAACAACTCATGGGCCAGACCCGCGCGGGCTACAAAATTACCCATCAATATGAACAGGGGCACGACCGACAGCGTGTATGCAAAACCGGTTTCATGCACCACCTGCGCCGTGCTGGCCAACGCAGGAACCCAGCCACGAACCAGGCCCATGCCCGCAAAACCCACCAGCCCCATGGCAAAGGCCAAAGGCACCCGCAGGACAGCCAACACAAAAATGGCGCCAAAGCCCAGCAATGCTTCTGTCATGGTGTGTCTCCAGCTGCATGGCCAATTGGAGTGCCGGACCCTACCAATGACCAGTGCACCAGTCCACACAGCGCACACAGTACTCCCATGCCCTGGATGAAGGGATACTTCATGATGCCTAACTGTGCAGTGGTTTCGCCTGCGCTTTCAAAATCCAGACCGGTGTGCCACATCAGGTAACCCAACGCCAGCATGGCGCTGCCACAAATGATGTTGACCAAATGGTTTTGCAGGCGTTTGAAGGATTCGGGCAGAAAGCTGTCGAGCGAGTCGAAAGTCACATGTTCACCGCGCAAGGTGACCAGGGGGAGTGCGCAAAAAATGACCACCACCATCAACAGCTCGGTCAACTCCAGCGAGCCCGTGATCGATTGAGACAGAAACTTGCGTCCGCCCACGTCAATAAACGTCAGTGTCATGATGGCGAACAGGGCCACACCACACAACAAACCGCACAACCATTCCAGCAGAGTTTTCAAAACCGTGTCCTACAAAACAAATGCGGTACCCGCTTGCGCTGGGGTACCGCGTCCATTGCAAAGCCCGGCTTGAGGCCGGGCGCTGCCCAAGCGTGGCTTATTTTGACAGCTTGGCAATCTCGCTGCGGAAGTCCGACAGCACCGATGAAGCGCCTTTGAGACCTTTGTCAGAAGCTGCTTTTGCCCAATCGCGTTCGAGTTTGTTGATGCGAACAGTCACCGCGCTCACAAAGCTGTTGTCAGCCTTGGTGATTTGGACACCGTTTTTTTGCATGTTAGCCATGGCCTTGGCGTCCACTTCATCCCAGCCTTTGCCAAAGATGGAAGCGGCCACTTCGCCCGAGACAGCGTCCACAGCCTTTTTATCGGCATCGGAGAGTTTGTCGTAGGTGTTGGGGTTCATCATGAACACAAAGCTGGTGTTGTACAGACCACCCGGAAAGGTGGTGGCGTACTTGATGATTTTGTCGATCTTGAACGAATCGGTGGACTCGGCCGGGAACAGGGTGCCATCCATCACGCCCGTGGACAACAACTCATACGAGTCCGGTGCTGGTTTGAGGGTGACGTTCATATCCAGGTTTTTGGAGATTTCGTTGACCATGCCGCCACCCACGCGGAACTTCAGGCCGCCGAGATCGTCGATCTTGACGATGGGGCGCTTGGTGTTGAACACCATGCCGGGGCCGTGCGTGAAGTAGGACAACACATGCACACCCGCATGTTCGGCCGCAAATTCAGGGTGCTTGCTCGCCACCCGATTGAAAGCCACGGAAATGGCCTCGGCTTTGTCACCCAGGAAGGGCAGCTCGGCCATCTGAGTCAGGACAAAGCGGCCAGGGGTGTAGCCGTGTACGGTGTAGGACACATCGGCCAGACCATTTTTCACGGCGTCATACGTGCCAGGCGCGGGGGCAACACCACGCGGCAGGATGTTGCAGCGGATGCCATTGCTGGTTTTGGCCTGGAGCATGTCGCACCATGTTTTCTGGGCACGGCTGAGGGTGTGCGTGGGAGGCAACCAGCTCGAGACCGTTAAAACGGTAGCGGCTTGTGCTCCTGTCGTTGCGGCCAGGGCCATGGCGAGCGGGGCGAGGATTTTTTTCATGGCTTGTCTCCATTGAAAATGATTACATAACATAATCTAATCGAAAGATGATCAGACGTGACCTGATGCTAACCCTGATAAGTTGACCGTTTGGTCGGTGAATTCCCCAACCATAATGATTGCTGTGACGTGAACGGTCGTGCTTTTTTATGGCGAAACCTCGGCAATGGCTTCGCGTTTTCATCGATTTCGTGCACAATTGACGTTTACGTTAACGTCAATCGTAGCGGCGCTCATCATTCAATAGTTCAGGAGATGACTTCATGAAGATTCTGGTTCCCGTCAAACGGGTGGTGGACTACAACGTCAAAGTGCGCGTGAAGTCCGACAACAGCGGCGTGGACATTGCCAACGTCAAGATGAGCATGAACCCCTTTGACGAGATCGCCGTCGAAGAAGCCGTGCGCCTGAAAGAAAAAGGCCTGGCTACCGAGGTGATCGCTGTGTCTTGCGGCGTGGCCCAGTGCCAGGAAACCCTGCGCACCGCCATGGCCATCGGTGCCGACCGCGGCATCCTGGTCGAGACCCCA
>JALRIL010000118.1 GCA_023255445.1 Limnohabitans sp.
GAATCAGGGGTTTTTCGGAGTACACTTCTGAGGTTTGCCAAAGCGCGTTGCACCCCTCATTGAGTAATGCGTGGTATGGCAAATACCCCGTGCCGACGTGGTGAAATTGGTAGACACGCTATCTTGAGGGGGTAGTGGCGAAAGCTGTGCGAGTTCGAGTCTCGCCGACGGCACCAGACAACGAGAGACCTGCAGGCCTTAGGTTTGCATGGTCTCAACGGTGAATGGCTGAGACCTCATGAACCTCGATCAGTACCTCCCCATCCTCCTGTTCATTCTGGTCGGCATTGCTGTCGGCATTCTTCCCCAGGTCATTGGCTACATTCTTGGCCCCAACCGACCTGACGCGGAAAAAAACTCCCCCTATGAGTGCGGCTTCGAAGCCTTTGAAGACGCCCGCATGAAATTCGATGTGCGCTACTACCTGGTTGCCATCTTGTTCATCCTGTTCGATCTGGAAATCGCGTTCCTCTTCCCCTGGGCGGTTGCGCTCAAGGAAGTGGGCGTTGCCGGCTTTGCGGCGGTGTGCGTTTTCCTGGCCATTCTGGTCGTGGGCTTTGTCTACGAGTGGAAAAAAGGCGCGCTCGACTGGGAATGATCCATCCCCGCTCATCCTTTTGAGGACAACACGATGATTGAAGGCGTGATGAAGGAAGGCTTCATCACCACGAGTTACGACTCGGTGGTGAACTGGGCCAAGACAGGATCGCTGTGGCCCATGACTTTTGGTCTGGCGTGCTGCGCGGTTGAAATGATGCATGCGGCCACGGCCCGTTACGACCTGGCCCGTTTTGGTGCCGAGGTGTTCCGAGCCAGTCCGCGTCAGTCTGACCTGATGATCGTGGCCGGCACCTTGTGCAACAAGATGGCTCCGGCCCTGCGCAAGGTCTATGACCAGATGTCTGAGCCGCGTTGGGTGATCTCCATGGGTTCATGCGCCAACGGCGGTGGTTACTACCACTACAGCTACTCGGTGGTGCGCGGGTGCGACCGCGTGGTGCCGGTGGATGTGTATGTGCCTGGTTGCCCGCCCACGGCGGAAGCGCTGATCTACGGCATCATGCAGCTGCAGCAAAAAATCCGTCGTGAACACACGATCGCTCGTGTTTAAGGAGGGATGCAGATGACTGACTTTGCCATCCGTGCGCAAGACCTGCAAGACAAGCTGGCTGCGGCCCTGCAAGACCATGTGTGCAAGATCACTGTCGCTCTGGGCGAGGTGACGGTGCATGTGGCCGCCGACCAGTACGTGGGCGTGATGAAAACATTGCGCGACGCCGAAGACTGCAAATTTGAGCAACTGATCGATCTGTGTGGCGTGGATTACTCGGCCTACCGCGAAGTGGGCACGGAAGGCCCGCGCTTTGGTGTGGTGGTGCACCTGTTGTCGGTCAGTCTGAACCAGCGCGTGCGCGTCAAGGTGCTGTGCCCCAATGATGATCTGCCCAGGGTGGATTCGGTCAATGCGCTGTGGAATTCAGCCAACTGGTACGAGCGCGAAGCGTTCGACCTGTACGGCATCGTGTTCGAAGGCCACAACGATCTGCGCCGCATCCTGACTGATTACGGCTTCATTGGTCACCCCTTCCGCAAGGACTTCCCGCTGTCGGGTCACGTGGAAATGCGCTACGACGCCGAGCGTCAGCGCGTGGTCTACGAACCCGTCACGATCGAGCCGCGCGAAATCACGCCGCGCGTGATCCGCGAAGAAAACTACGGAGGCCTGAACTGATATGGCCGAGATTAAAAACTATACGCTGAACTTCGGTCCCCAGCACCCGGCCGCGCACGGTGTGTTGCGTCTGGTGCTTGAGCTCGACGGCGAAGTCGTGCAACGCGCCGATCCGCATATTGGCCTGCTGCACCGCGCCACCGAAAAGCTGGCCGAACACAAGACCTACATTCAGGCGTTGCCCTACATGGACCGCCTGGATTACGTGTCCATGATGTGCAACGAGCACGCCTACTGCCTGGCCATCGAAAAGATGCTGGGCATCGAGGTTCCCCTGCGTGCGCAGTACATCCGTGTGATGTTCTCCGAGATCACCCGTATCCTGAACCACCTGATGTGGCTGGGCTCGCACGGCAACGACTGCGGCAGCTCCACCATCCTGATCTACACCTTCCGCGAGCGCGAAGATCTGTTTGACATGTACGAAGCCGTCTCTGGCGCCCGCATGCACGCAGCCTACTTCCGCCCGGGTGGCGTGTACCGCGACCTGCCCGACAGCATGCCGCAGCACAAGGTCACCAAGGTGCGCAATGCGCGTGCGATTGCCCGCTTCAATGAAAACCGCAAGGGCTCCTTGCTGGACTTCATTGACGACTTTACCCAGCGCTTCCCCAAGTGCGTGGACGAGTACGAAACCTTGCTGACTGACAACCGAATCTGGAAACAGCGCACGGTGGGCATCGGCGTGGTGCCGCCTGAGCGCGCCCTCAACCTCGGCATGACCGGCCCCATGATCCGTGGCTCCGGCTTCGCCTGGGACTTGCGCAAGAAGCAGCCCTACGACGCCTACGACAAGGTCGAGTTCGACATTCCTGTGGGCAAAACCGGTGACAGCTACGACCGCTACCTGGTGCGCGTGCAGGAGATGCGCGAGTCCAACAAGATCATCCAGCAGTGCGTGGCCTGGCTGCGTGCGAACCCCGGCCCCGTCATCAACGACACGGCCAAGGTGGCTGCGCCCAAGCGCGAGGACATGAAGTCCAACATGGAAGCGCTGATCCACCACTTCAAACTCTTCTCTGAAGGCTTCAAAGTGCCTGAAGGTGAGGCCTACGCCGCCGTCGAGCACCCCAAGGGTGAGTTCGGTATCTATATGGTCAGCGATGGGGCCAACAAGCCTTACCGTCTGAAAATCCGTGCACCGGGCTTTGCCCACCTTGCAACCCTTGATGAAATGGCCCGTGGCCACATGCTGGCCGACGCTGTGGCCATCATCGGCACCATGGACATTGTGTTTGGAGAGATTGACCGATGATCTCTGAAGCCACCAAAGCGCGCTTTGCGCGCGAAGTCGCCAAATTCCCGGCGGAGCAAAAGCAGTCTGCTGTCATGCCGATCCTCTCGATCGTTCAGCAAGAGCAGGGCTGGGTCAGCCCCGAGAGCGAGCAGCTGGTTGCCGACTACCTGGGCATGCCTGTGATGGCCGTGCACGAAGTCACGACCTTCTACAACATGTACAACCAAAAGCCGGTGGGCAAGTTCAAGCTGAACGTTTGCACCAACCTGCCGTGCCAACTGCGCGGTGGCTTGCAGGCCTTGCACCACTTGGAGGGCAAGCTGGGCGTGCATGCGGGCGAAACCACTGCGGATGGCTTGTTCACGCTGCAACCCAGCGAGTGCCAGGGTGCCTGCGCCGATGCGCCGGTGATGCTGGTCAATGACCGCCACATGTGCAGCTTTATGAGCCACGACAAACTCGATCAACTGATCGACAGCCTGCAAAAAGCGGCTGGTGTGGCCCAGGCCTGAGGACGCGACGATGAACATTGAACAGATCCTCAACAGCTACAAGGCCACCGGTGTGGAAACTTGTTTCCACGGTCGCCACATCAACCCCCAGATTTATGCTGACCTGAACGGCAGCAACTGGCGCCTCAAAGACTACGAAGCCCGTGGTGGCTACGCAGCCCTGCGCAAGATTTTGGGCAAGGATGGCGGCGAAGGTTTGACGCAAGATCAGGTGATTGCCACCGTCAAAGAATCCGGCCTGCGTGGTCGCGGTGGCGCCGGTTTCCCCACCGGCCTGAAGTGGAGCTTCATGCCCCGCCAGTTCCCGGGCCAGAAATACCTGGTCTGCAACTCGGACGAGGGCGAGCCTGGCACCTGCAAGGACCGGGACATCATGATGTTCAACCCGCACACCGTGATTGAAGGCATGGCCATTGCCGCCTACGCCATGGGGATCAGCCAGGGTTACAACTACATCCACGGTGAAATCTTCCAGGTGTACGAGCGCTTCGAAGAAGCCCTCGAAGAAGCCCGCGCAGCGGGCTACCTGGGCGACAACATCATGGGCAGCGGTTTCAATTTCCAGCTCAACGCTTCGCACGGTTTCGGCGCCTACATCTGTGGCGAAGAAACTGCGCTGCTCGAGTCGCTGGAAGGCAAAAAAGGCCAGCCGCGCTTCAAGCCGCCGTTCCCGGCCAGCTTCGGCCTCTACGGCAAGCCGACCACCATCAATAACACCGAAACCTTCGCGGCCGTGCCCTGGATC
>JALRIL010000182.1 GCA_023255445.1 Limnohabitans sp.
CCATGCCCGACAGCGAGTACATGAACGATGTGCAGCTGGCTTACTTCAAGCGCAAGCTCATCGAGCTCAAGCAAGGCATCCTGGACAACGCCGGCGAAACCACCGAACATCTGCGTGAAGACACCGTGGTCGTGCCTGATCCCGCTGATCGCGCCACCATTGAGGAAGAGCACGCGCTGGAGTTGCGCACACGTGACCGCGAACGCAAGCTGCTCAAGAAAATCGAGCAGTCCATCAACCTCATCGATGCCGGTGAATATGGCTACTGTGACGAAACGGGCGAGCCTATTGGTGTGGGCCGCCTGCTGGCGCGACCCACCGCCACCTTGTCACTTGAGGCGCAGCAGCGTCGTGAACTCAAGCAAAAAATGTTTGGCGATTAAGTCCAAGAGCTTGTTGCGAATCACCAAAGCCCCTTTTCAAGGGGCTTTTGTTTTTTGGACGCCAATTTTGGCGACTCTGGTAGAAAAAATATTTTCAGCCCATCGATCCTTCAGATATTACTTTTATAGTGGTTTGTAAGTGCCTAATTCGTAATGATAAATTTCGCCGTTGACGTCTTGAAAAACGGTGTAAGCTGTTGATTTCATTGGAATTTTTTGGGAAAAGCGACTTGCCTGACGATGAAATCCTGCTACAGTGCAAGAAAGTGCAATTAAGTGGGAAAAAGTGCCCGCTGTGCGCTTTCAATGCCAAAGGTCAAGATCGTGTTTCAAGGTGCATCGTCGCTGAGTCTGGATGGAAAGGGGCGTTTGTCGGTACCGACAAGGCACCGTGACGTCCTGTCGGCCACGGCGGGCGGCCAGCTCACGATCACCAAGCACCCGCATGGCTGCCTGATGGTGTTTCCCCGTCCCGAGTGGGAGAAATTCCGCGAGCGTATTGCCCAGCTGCCGATGTCGGCGCAGTGGTGGAAACGGATCTTCCTGGGCAATGCCATGGATGTGGAGATGGACGGTACAGGCCGCGTCCTGATTTCGCCCGAGCTGCGCCAGGCGGCAGGCATTTCCAAAGACACCATGCTGCTGGGCATGGGCAATCACTTTGAGCTGTGGGACAAGGCCACATATGACGCTCAAGAGGCGCAGGCCATGCAGGGCGAAATGCCCGATGTGTTCAAGGACTTCTCGTTCTGAGCGGTATGAGCACCCCCGTTTTGGCCCACATCACCGTCATGCTGGATGCGGCCGTCGAAGCTTTGTTGGGCGCGACGGCGGGAGGTGCTGGACATTATGTCGATGGCACCTTTGGCCGCGGGGGGCATTCTCGGTTGATCTTGTCCCGATTGGATCCTCAAGGTCGCCTCACTGTTTTTGACAAAGACCCCGAGGCGATTGCGCAGGCGCAGCAGATTCAGGATGAGCGTTTGAGCATCCGCCATGAAGGGTTCCGGCATTTGCAGGAATTGCCGGATGGCAGTGTCGATGGGGTGTTGTTGGACCTGGGTGTGAGCTCCCCCCAGATTGATGACCCCGCGAGGGGTTTTTCTTTTCGTTTTGAAGGTCCGCTGGATATGCGCATGGATCCCACGCGCGGCGAAAGCGTGGCTGAGTGGTTGGCCTCCGCCGAAATGGGGCAGATTGCAGAGGTGATTCGTGACTATGGCGAAGAACGGTTTGCTGTTCAGATTGCAAAGGCGATTGTGGCTCGCCGACAGGAGCGGGGCCCAATTTCATCCACCACTGAACTGGCCCAGCTCGTGGCTGACACGGTCAAAACCCGCGAGCCGGGTCAGAACCCTGCAACGCGGACATTTCAGGCTCTTCGGATTTTCATCAACGCCGAGCTTGAAGAGCTCCAGCAGGCGCTAGAAGCTGCCGTCCGGGTGCTGCGTCCGGGCGGGCGTCTGGTGGTGATCAGCTTTCATTCGCTCGAAGATCGTATCGTCAAGCAGTTCATTGCCAAGCACAGCAAAGAGGTGGTAGACCGCCGCGTGCCGTTTGCGCAGCCCAAGCCCATGCGCTTGAAAGCGCTGGAGCGCGTCAAGCCCACTGACGCCGAAGTGGCGGCCAATGCGCGTTCGCGCAGCGCCATCATGCGTGTCGCCGAACGCACCGAGGTGCCCGCATGATGCGCCTGAATGTGCTGTTGCTGGTGGCGGTGGTCCTCAGCGCGCTTGCGCTGGTGCGCTCGCAATACGAAACGCGTCGCCTGGTCATGGCCATCGAAAAAGTCAACAAGGAGGCTGCGCAGCTGGAGATCGATCATCAACGCTTGTTGGTCGAGCGTCGTGCGCAGGCTACGCCCCAACGTGTGCAGGCCCTGGCCCAACAAAAACTGCACATGCGCGTGGCGACACCGGCCATCACACAATATGTGACCCTTTCGCCTGCGGCAGGGGGTGCCCAATGAACGGCAACCGCAGCGTGCAGTTTTCGACCAGCCCTCTGCTGGCCAGCAAAACGCCGGTCTGGCGTAGCAAATTCATTGTGGCCGCGATGGCCCTGGGTTTTTTGGGGTTGGTCGGGCGTGCGGCCTACGTTCAGGTATTCAACAACGATTTTTTCCTGCGCCAGGGCGAAGTGCGCTATGGGCGTACGCTGGTGATGCCGCCGAGTCGGGGCAAGATCATCGATCGCAATGGCATGTTGCTGGCCTCAAGCGTGCCCGCTCCCAGCATCTGGGCCAACCCTGAAGAGATGGACCGCGATCCGGCCAAACTGCGCGAGCTGGGCAAGTTGCTGGGCTTGAGTGCAGCGGTCTTGTCCAAGAAGCTGCAGGACGATGACAAGACCTTTGTCTGGTTGCGTCGTCAGATGGATGAGTCCGATGCCAAGGCGGTACTGGCTCTGGGTGTCAAAGGCATTTATGCCCACAAGGAATACAAACGCCTGTACCCGGAGGGAGAGGCTGCAGCGCACATTGTGGGTTTCACCAATGTCGAAGACCAAGGCCAGGAGGGCGTGGAGCTGGTGTTCCAGAAAGCCCTGGCTGGCAAACCGGGTTCACGCCGTGTGATCAAAGATCGCTTGGGCCGGGTGGTTGAAACGGTGGGCGATGTCCTTCCACCCGAAGATGGCAAGGACATCCAGCTGTCCATCGACAGCAAGATCCAGTTCTTTGCCTATCAGAAGTTGCGTGAAGCGGTGTTGGACAACAAGGCCAAAGCAGGCAGTGTTGTGGTGCTCGATGCGCACAGCGGTGAATTGCTGGCCTTGGCCAACTATCCCAGCTACCAGCCCGACAAACGGGTGAACCTGAGCGGTGAGCAGTTACGCAACCGAGCGCTGACAGACACGTTTGAACCCGGCTCGACAATGAAGCCCTTCGTGATCGCGCTGGCCTTGGAGAAAAATCTCGTCCGACCCGAGACCATCATCCAGACGGCGCCAGGACGCATCTCGATCACGGGCTCCACCATCACCGATGCGCATCCCCATGGGCCGTTGTCGGTCAACGAGGTGATTCAGAAATCCAGCAATGTGGGCACAGTCAAGATTGCCATGCAAATGACGCCCCGCGACATGTGGGAGATGTTCACCGAGCTGGGCTTGGGGCAGCGCCCCAATGTGCCCTTTCCGGGTGTGGCCAGCGGTCGGTTGAGGCCCTATAAGACCTGGCGTCCTATCGAGCAGGCGACCATGAGCTATGGCTATGGTCAATCGGTCAGTTTGCTTCAGCTGGCCCGTGCCTACACCCTGTTTGCAAGGGATGGCGAGGTGGTCAATGCCAGCTTGCTCAAGACAGAAGGTCCCGTGCCGGGCGTGCGCGTCATCAGCGCCGCTCATGCGCAGGCCGTTCGCAAAATGCTCAACATGGTCACTGGGCCTGGCGGCACCGCGCCCAAAGCACAAACCATGGGCTACTCGGTGGGGGGTAAAACCGGCACCGCACACAAGCAAGAGGGCAAGGGCTACGCCGGCCACAAATACCGTGGTGTGTTTGTCGGCATGGCCCCAATCGAGCAGCCGCGCATCATTGTGGCCGTGATGATCGATGAGCCCAGCAACGGCAAGTATTACGGGGGTGATGTGGCTGCACCTGTCTTCAGCGAAACGGTGCAGCAAACCCTGCGAGTGCTCGGTGTGCAGCCGGACATGGCGGTCAAGCCACAGGTGGTCACCCAAGCGGTGGAGGAGTCGTTCTGATGATCGAACTCCAGACCCCACAACAAGCTGCACAGTGGTTGCGCCAACGCGTGACGGGCATGCTGCGGGCAGACAGTCGCAACGTTGGTGCAGGCGATGGGTTCATTGCCTGGCCAGGTGCGGCGGTGGACGGTCGCCAGTTTGTGCAGGCAGCGCTGGCGCAAGGCGCGCAGGCCTGCCTGATCGAGGCCGAGGGCAGTGCTCCATGGTGCGATGTGGCGCCTGCGCAGCGAGTAGCCAGCTTGCCGGATCTCAAGCGCCACACTGGCGTGGTGGCTGACGCATTCCACGGCCACCCCAGCGAACATTTGCATGTGCTTGCGGTCACGGGGACCAATGGCAAAACCTCGACGGCGTGCTGGCTGGCGCAAGCCTTCTCGCGTGTGGGTGGCGGGCAGCGCTGTGGCGTGGTGGGTACCTTGGGCGTGGGGGTCTGGCCAGAGCTGGACTACACCGGTATGACCACCCCCGATCCAGTTCGCCTGCAGCAAACCTTTGCCGATGTGCTCGATGCTGGAGCCACATATTGCGCCGTTGAGGCGTCATCGATTGGTCTGGCCGAGCGCCGTCTCGATGGAACCCGAATCCGCACAGCCGTTTTCACCAACTTCACCCAGGACCATCTGGATTACCACGGCAGCATGCAGGCCTATTGGGCTGCCAAGCGGACCCTGTTTGATTGGGTCGGCTTACAGGCAGCCGTGGTCCATGTGGATGATGTGCATGGGGCGCAACTCGCCCGAGAGCTGGAGGCATCAGGCTTGGATCTGTGGACCTGCAGTCGCCAGGGTCCGGCAAGGTTGCGTGCGGTGCAAGTGCCAAACGCGCAAGGTTTGTGCTTCGATGTGTTCGAGGGACAAGACCATTGCCGGGTGCAAACGCGCCTGGCGGGTGACTACAACATTGACAACCTGCTGTGCGTGATTGCGGCCTTGCGCACCCAAGGCGTGTCCTTGCATGAGGCGACAGACATTTGTGCGGACCTGAGTCCCGTGCCGGGGCGCATGCAGGCGGTGGCCTTGCCGCCAGGCGTTTCAGGCCCGCTGAGCTTGGTGGACTATGCGCACACACCAGATGCGCTCGAACAGGCCTTGCAGGCATTGCGCCCCTTGGCGGCTGAGCGCGGTGGACGTTTGTGGTGCGTGTTCGGTTGTGGTGGAGATCGTGACACGAGCAAACGTCCCCTGATGGGAGCTGTGGCCGAGCGCTTGGCCGATGCGGTGGTGTTGACCAGCGACAACCCCCGTTCCGAGTTGCCCGAAGCGATCCTGGCGCAGGTGCGTGCGGGCCTGTCGAGCCAGGCGACATGCACTGTGATTGAAGACCGCGCAACGGCCATCCGTCATGCCGTCATGACGGCCAGCGCCCATGATGTGGTGCTGGTGGCGGGCAAAGGACATGAAACCACGCAGGAAGTGGCCGGGGTGTTCCATCCGTTTTCCGATGCGCTGCATCTGGCGGATGCGTTGAAGGCGGTGGCCGCATGAACCTGTCACTGATCCAGGCCAGCTCGTGGCTGAGCAGTGTTCAGGCCGAACGCGTGGATGGCGTGCGTCTGGCGCGCGTACACACCGATACACGTACGCTGCAAGCCGGTGACTTGTTTGTGGCTTTGCGCGGCGAGCGCTTTGATGCCAACACCTTTGTGGCTCAAGCTGCAACGCAAGGGGCTACAGCTGTGCTGTGTGAAGCCTCGGGTGCAGAAGCTGCGCGACACGCTGGCTTGCCTGCGCTCGTGGTGCCTGACAGCCGCATGGCCTTGGGCGAGCTGGCGGCGGGTTGGCGTGCTCAGTTTGACCTGCCCTTGATCGCAGTGACGGGCAGCAACGGCAAGACCACAGTCACGCAAATGATTGCCAGCATATTGCGCGCACATGCTGGTGATGCGGCCTATGCCACGCGTGGCAATCTGAACAATGACATTGGGGTGCCTTTGACCTTGCTGGGGTTGCGCCCACATCACCGCATTGCGGTGGTGGAGCTGGGCATGAACCACCCCGGCGAAATTGCATACCTGGCCAAGATGGCTCGCCCCACCGTGGCCCTGGTCAACAACGCCCAGCGCGAACACCAGGAGTTCATGCACACCGTCCAGGCCGTGGCCGAAGAAAACGGTGCCGTTTTGTCGGCCCTGCCCGAGAGCGGCGTGGCTGTGTTTCCTTCTGAGGATGAGTGGACGCCCGTGTGGCAGCGTTTGGCGGGGTCGCGCCTGCAAATGCAATTTGGCGCACCTCCGGCGCCGGTGTGCGCAGCGTTGGTGGTCTGGCATGCAGGCGCTTGGCAGTTCACGCTCAAGACCGAGCAAGGCACGGCGCCTGTGGCGTTGCACATTGCTGGACGTCACAACGTCAGGAATGCCTTGGCTGCTGCGGCTTGCGCGTTGGCTGCCGGCGTGCCCTTGACCGCTGTGGCGCAAGGTCTGCAGGCGTTTGAGCCCGTTAAAGGCCGTTCGCGGGCGCTGTCGCTCGATGATGGCCGCATCACGCTGGTCGATGACACCTATAACGCCAACCCTGACTCGGTCCGTGCTGCCATCGATGTGCTGGCAGAACTGCCCGGTCCACGCCTGTTGGTGCTGGGCGACATGGGCGAAGTGGGTGACCAGGGGCCTCAGTTCCATGCTGAAGTCGGTGCCTACGCGGCAGAACGAGGCATTCAAGCCTTGTTCACTTTGGGCGAGATGAGCCTGTATGCACACCGCGCGTTTGTGGAGGCAGGCGGCTCAGGGGGGCAACATTTTGCCGAGATGACGCCTCTGCAAGCGGCAGTGGCCGCAGTGTGGCGCAGTGTGGATGCGATCGTGGTCAAAGGCTCGCGCTTCATGAAGATGGAGCGCGTGGTCGAGACTTTGCAACAAGAAAATATGAAGGGAGCGGGCCATGCTGCTTAGTCTGGCGCAGTGGTTACAAGGTTTGCATCCGGAGTGGAGCTTCTTGCGGGTGTTCAACTACATCACGTTCCGTGCGGTGATGTCGGCGATGACCGCCTTGCTGATCGGATTGGGTGCGGGTCCTTTTGTGATTCGACGCCTGACGGCGCTCAAGATTGGTCAACCTGTGCGCGAGTACGCCATGCAGACGCACTTGGTCAAGAGCGGCACGCCCACCATGGGGGGGGTGTTGATTTTGCTGTCGATTGCCTTGTCCACCTTGTTGTGGTTTGACCTTTCTAACCGCTTTGTCTGGATCGTATTGATCGTCACCTTGGGCTTTGGTGCCATTGGCTGGGTGGACGACTGGCGCAAAGTGGTGCGCAAGGATCCCGAAGGCATGCGGTCGCGCGAAAAGTACTTCTGGCAGTCAATGATTGGACTGGTGGCTGCTTTGTACCTTGTGTTCAGCATCTCCGAGGTGTCCAACCTGCGTGTGCTCGAGCTCTTTGGCAAATGGGTCATGTCAGGCTTTGATGTC
>JALRIL010000024.1 GCA_023255445.1 Limnohabitans sp.
GCGGAAGGCACCGTCGAGGAAAAGATTCGCTCCCTGCAGAAGGAAAAAGCCGCCCTCGCCTCCGCCGTCGTGCAGGAAGAGTCACTCGCCAACGTGCTCGACCTCGACAGCCTGCGGCGGATCCTGGCGTGACGCCTGTGCCAGATCTCCCTTGGCATCCTTGATGGCAACAACGTTTGGGTGCTTGGCTGCGCGGTGGAAAGTGTCATAGGAAATCGCAACACCGGTTCTGCCAGGAATGTCATAAAGGATCACGGGTAGGTCAGTGGCATCGGCTATCAGCCTGAAGTGAGTGAGGATTCCAGCCTGGGTTGGCTTGTTGAACGGCGTCCATTGCGAGGGCGCGGATGGCGTTGGCCATGTGTTGCTTGTTTGCCATGTGGGGCAGCTCCGGAAAGGAAGGTCGGGAAACCCCTGATTTTAGCGGCCCCCGATCCTCCCGGGCAGGTAACTTGCCTTGCACCGGGTACGTAACCGCTGGGGCGTGGCAACATACGCACATGACGAGTGTTTTTGAACCATTGAATGGCTTGGCGGCGCAGGCCATGGTGCTGGCTGCAGGGCGCGGTGAGCGCATGCGGCCCCTGACCGACAGCACGCCCAAGCCCTTGCTGCAGGTGCGTGGTCAGCCTTTGATGCAGTGGCCCATGCAGGCGTTGGCGCGTGGCGGCTTTGTGCGCCAATTGGTCAACACCGCTTGGTTAGGCGAGCAGATCCCCGCCCATTTTGGCGAGCGCGTCAGCTGGTCAGGTTTGCCCGAAGTGCAGGTGGCCTATTCGCACGAAGGCCGCGACTTCGGCCATGCACTGGAGACGGCGGGCGGCATTGTGCGGGCCTTGCCACAGCTCGATGAGGTGTTCTGGGTCGTCGCCGGCGATGTGTTCGCGCCCGACTTCATGTTCACGCAAGAGGCCGTGCGTCGCTTTGTGGCCAGCGGCAAACAGGCCCACTTGTGGCTGGTGCCCAATCCGGCGCACAACCTCAAAGGCGACTTTGGCCTGGCTGCTGATGGCGCGTTGCTCAACCTGCCCGCAGGCGATGCAGAGCGGCGCTACACCTTCAGCACCATCGCGCTGTACCGCAAAAGTTTTTTTACCCGCGCTGATGCACCTGCGCCTGCAGGCAATCCGCAAGGTGTGGCTGCTGCGTTGGCCCCGATGCTGCGCGCTGCCATGGATCGCGGCGAGGTCAGCGGCGAGGTGTACCTGGGGGCCTGGACCGATGTGGGCACGCCTGAGCGGCTGGCGCAGCTCAACACTGAAGCACTCCTACAATGCCTTTCATGAGCGACACAACTCTCTATGCCCAGCGCCGTGCCCGCCTGGCCGCACAGCTGGGCCCTGGTGGCATCGCCATCATTCCCACCGCGCGCGAGCAGCAGCGCAATCGCGACAGCGACTTTCTGTTCCGGCACGACAGCTACTTTTATTACTTGACAGGGTTCACCGAACCCAACGCCTGGTTGGTGCTCAGCAGCGAGGGCGAGGCCACGCTGTTTTGCCAGCCCAAGGACGCCGAGCGCGAGATCTGGGACGGTATCCGTCTGGGCCCTGATGCAGCGCCAGCAGCGCTGGGTGTGCAGCGTGCCGTGTCCGTGACCGAGCTGAATGCGCAGTTGCCCAAACTGTTGGAAAACCGCAGCACCGTCTGGTTTCCGTTTGCGACACACCCTGGACTGGAAAGCCGCATCGAAGGCTGGTTGCAGCCCGTGCGTGCTCGCGTGCGTTTTGGCGCCCTGTGCCCGGACCAGCAGCGCGATGTGTGCGCCTTGCTCGACGAGATGCGCCTGGTCAAAGACGCGCACGAGCTGGACATCATGCGCCGTGCTTCGCGCATCAGTGCGCATGCGCATATTCGCGCCATGCAACGCAGTGCGGCCATGCTGCGCGCCGGGCAGGAAGTGCGCGAATACCATTTGGACGCTGAACTGCTGCACGAGTTTCGTCAGCACGGCTCGCAGTACCCGGCCTATGGCTCGATCGTGGCCGGGGGCGCCAATGCTTGCGTGCTGCATTACCGGGCCGACCAGGGATTGATTCGTGATGGCGAGCTGGTGCTCATCGATGCCGGCTGTGAGCTCGATGGTTACGCCAGCGACATCACCCGAACCTTCCCGGCCAACGGGCGTTTTACCGGACCGCAGCGCGCACTCTATGACCTGGTGTTGGCATCGCAGGAGGCCGCCGTCGCGGCGACGCAGCCCGGCGCCCGTTTTGTGGACCCCCACAACGCCACCGTGGAAGTGCTGGCGCAGGGTTTGCTGGACCTGGGTTTGCTTGACAAACACAAGGTGGGTGGGGCGCAGGACGTGATCACCAACCGCAACTACTTTCAGTTCTATATGCACCGCACCGGCCACTGGCTGGGCATGGATGTGCACGATTGCGGCAGCTATGTGGAGCCTTCCGAGGTGGGCCAGATCAGCGAACGCAAGGACCCGCTCAGCGGCGAAACCATCAAGGATCGCCCCAGCCGCATCTTGCGCCCCGGCATGGTGCTGACCATCGAGCCGGGTCTGTATGTGCGCCCGGCCCAAGGTGTGCCTGAGCAGTTCCACAACATCGGTATTCGCATTGAAGATGATGCGGTGGTGACCGCCCAAGGGTGTGAGCTCATCACACGCGATGTACCGGTCAACCCGGATGAGATCGAAGCCCTCATGCGGGCTTGATACCTGGACCCAGGCCATGACCAAAGGCTTTATCCATTCGGTGCATGTCGGGCAGGTGCGTCCGCTCAAGGTCGGTGAGCGGGTGATTCGTTCGGCCATCGCCAAGAAAGCTGTGAGCGTGCCTGTTCAAGTGGCTGCGCTGGGCCTGCACGGCGACGAGCAGGAAGACTTGAGTGTGCATGGCGGCGTGCGCAAGGCGGTGTATGCGCTGCCCCGTCAGCACTTGGCCTGGTGGCAAGCGCAGCGCCAGCAGGCCGGTGCAAGCTTGTTTGACGAACCGATCGAACCGGGCCAGCTGGGCGAGAACCTCAGCCTGGACGGCGTTGATGAACAAACCATCTTCATTGGCGATGCTTTGCACTTCAGCGGTGGTGTGGTCTTGCGTGTGACCGAGCCGCGCCAACCCTGCAGCAAATTCAATGCGGTCATGGGCTACGAGCGTGCCGGTAAGGACATGGTCTTGTCCGGACGCTGTGGTTTTTATCTGGCAGTAGAACGCGCTGGCTTTATGCAGTCTGGCGAGATGTTCACCGTGCACCCCGGCCCGCGCGAGACGAGCATTGCCAGCGCATTGCAGCACAAAGCGCGCAAACACTTGCGTTGACGCGTTGGTGGCTGGGGCCGATTTTTGCGTTCAGGTCAAAAGCCTACTGACTTGAGCTGTGTCAGTGCTGTTGCCCACCGGACTACAATGGGAAAAACAATCTCATCTGACGAAATGTCGTCAGGATGACACAGGAGATCCACCTCATGAGCAACAAGCTCCAGGCCGAAGAAAAGCGCGCCATTTTGCGCAAGGCCGCCCTCGAGTACCACGAGTTCCCCACCCCCGGCAAGATCGCCATTGCGGCCACCAAGCAGCTGGTCAACCAGCATGACCTGGCGTTGGCCTACTCGCCGGGTGTGGCCGCCCCTTGCGAAGAAATCGTCAAGGACCCCGCTGCTGCCTTCAAATACACCAGCCGGGGCAACCTGGTGGGTGTGGTGACCAACGGCACGGCCGTGCTGGGCCTGGGCGACATCGGCCCGGAGGCGGCCCTGCCGGTGATGGAGGGCAAGGCACTGCTGTTCAAGGAGTTCGGTGGTGTCGATGC
>JALRIL010000026.1 GCA_023255445.1 Limnohabitans sp.
AGGTATTCACGCTCGAAGGCATCGGCCACAGGCCACAGCTCCATGAGTGCAGCAATGCCATCTGGCGTGACGGCTGCGGCTTTGCCATTGTCGTCACCCACACCTTCCCAAGCCAAGATGGCCGCCTTGGCCAACTCGGTGATGAGGGTGGCGGTGCGCTCTCCGGCTGCCGTGTGGTCTTTGCCATCGATCAGGGCTGCCGCATGGCGCGCCGCCATGACCTGTGCAGTAGTCGCAGGCTTGACCTTGATGCGCACGCCTTGGACCAGGTCGAGCCAATACGGCTCGCGTTTCAGATTGAGTTTGAGCATGTTTGCCTCTCAGGTTCAGTACGAAACCACGTCATTGACGAGTTGCACAGTCAGCATGTGACCGGCTGCAGTGTTCTTGGCAGCCTGCCAGTCGAAGGTGGCCTGAATACCCCCGGGGCCAGAGATCGAGAGCTTGGGCTTGGGCAGGTAGACCTCATGCGCAATGAAAGTCAGGCTCTTGGTGGCGTCAATGACATAGCTGAAGGTCAGCTCCAGCGGGGTGTTGTTGGTCGCGGCGTCGATCAATTCCGTATCCGCAAAGCGCACCTCCAGGTTGCCCGTCAAGCTGGCCACTGTGGGGTCGGCTCCTTCGATCTTTCCGTCAGAGCGAATCGTTTCGATGCGCGCCAGATTGTTCGAGTAGGTCAACTGCGCGGCGACCACGTTGCCCAGGGCCTGGCCATTCTTTTTGATCGAACCCTGGAACTGATTGAAGCGGGTGATCGGCAAGGTCGTGGGCGTCGCGTCTGCGCTGGCGTTGCGCTTGACTTCGCCTTGGGCAATCAGGCCTAAGGTGGCGTCCGCTGCGCCAGAGCGTGCGAACTTCACCTGCAGAGAGTTGGCCATCACACCCGAAGCCAGGAAGTACGCTGGGATGTCCGGCAGTCCCGTCTCCAGTGACAAGCTCGGCAGACCTGAGTTGCCAGAAACGAAGGTGTGGGTGTGCGCGGTGTCTCCAAGGCTCACTGGACTGCCCAGCAGAGCTTTCAGCCACATGCCGATATTGCGCAGGTCAATGGGAATGACGATGTCGCCTTCGACCTTGATCACGTCCCGGATGGGCGCACTCGGGTCTCGACCCAGGCCAATCAAATCGTTGGCAATCAAGCCCTGTTCTGAGCCCAGGGTGGTGGAGACAAAGGGAATCTTTCCAAAATCTCCCGTCGGTGTGTTTCCGTAGGTGGGTTCAAACGCCGCCAATAGGCTGGCGTTCGCGCCATAAGCACGAGCCATGATGAATCTCCAAGTGGTTAAGGTTTGTGGTGCGATCAGGCCAAGGGATGGCTGCTCGCGTAATGCATCACCACGTCCAGCGTGCAGGCCTTGATGCCCACAGACCCTTCGGGGGTGACGTCTTCAAATTTGGGAGGCATCACTTCGGCATGGTCGATCTGCCCAGACAAGGTCGGATCGGTCAAAACCAGGGTGCCCAGCGCCTGAAGCAACTCATCCATGCGCGCGTCTCTGGCAGATGCCTCGGGGTGCGCGACATAGATTTCGATGCTTGCCGCGTGCTCCCACAGATAGGTCACAGGCGACAAGGTGACATCGACCTGGGTCATGTCTCCATCGCGAAGGAACACCATGGCGTGCTCGCTGAGCCGCTCTGGCAGGGAAGAATTCCTCCGTATGGCATTGGGCTGCAAGGGCAGTCCGTCCAACAGCGTGAATAAGGCCCCCAGTGCCGCTTCTCGTTGGCTTGCTTTCATCGTCATTTCATTTGTCCGAGCGTTCTTCTGGCCACGACTGCGTGACCAACACCATCAGCCGGTCTTGCCACCGTTG
>JALRIL010000045.1 GCA_023255445.1 Limnohabitans sp.
CGCTTCGTGCTGGAGAAGGCGCTGTTGCGCGAGAACCTGCCTACCCGCAGTTTCACCAGCCCACGCGAAGTCTTGCAAGCTCTCGATGCTGCAGGCGAGGACGAGGGGCCCCAAATTCTGGTCAGCGACATTCGCATGCCCGGTGGCTCAGGCCTGGATTTGCTCGGAGAGATCAAGAAACGCCTGCCGGGCTTGCCCGTGATCATCATGACTGCGTTTTCCGATCTGGACAGCGCGGTATCGGCTTTTCAGGGCGGCGCCTTCGAGTACCTGCCCAAACCTTTCGATTTGCCCAAGGCGGTGGAGTTGATCCGTCGCGCGGTGGACGAAAGCCTGCGCGAAGAGGTGGCCGAAGAAACGCTGGACGATACCCCCGAGATGCTGGGGCAGGCACCCGCCATGCAGGATGTGTTCAGGGCCATCGGTCGCCTGTCGCAAAGCCATGTGACGGTGTTGATCACTGGAGAGTCTGGTGCAGGCAAGGAGTTGGTGGCGCGCGCTTTGCACAAACACTCCCCTCGTGCCAATGGTCCCTTTGTGGCCATCAACACCGCCGCCATTCCCAAGGATTTGCTGGAAAGTGAATTGTTCGGTCACGAGCGAGGGGCCTTCACGGGAGCCCAGGCCTCGCGTCGTGGACGGTTTGAGCAAGCCGATGGCGGCACGCTGTTCCTGGACGAAATTGGCGATATGCCTTTTGACCTGCAGACTCGTTTGCTGCGTGTGCTGTCAGATGGGCACTTTTACCGTGTGGGTGGGCACAGTGCCGTCAAAGCCAATGTGCGTGTGATTGCTGCAACCCACCAGAACCTGGAGCAGCGTGTCAAGGAGGGCGGCTTCCGTGAAGACTTGTTCCACCGCCTGAATGTGATCCGGCTGCGTCTGCCTGCCTTGCGAGAACGGCGTGAAGACGTGCCCATGCTCACGCGTTATTTCCTTCAGCGCAGCGCTGCGCAGTTGGGCGTGGAGCCCAAGCGCATCTCGGATGCGGCCATGCAATGGCTCACGCAGTTCCAGTACCCGGGCAATGTGCGCCAGCTGGAGAATATTTGCCATTGGCTGACTGTGATGGCCCCAGCGCAGGTCATTGATGTGAAGGATCTGCCCCCGGAAGTGCTGCAAACCGGTGCAGACGTCAACCTGTCGCAGGCAGAGGCTGGCGCGGAACCTCTCACCGAAGAGGCCATGAGCGCAAGCCCTATGGGAACAGCTACAAGCGGCGGCATGAGTGACCCTTCCGCTATGAGCATGCCTTCTGCGTGGGAGGCAGGGCTTGAGCGTGAAGCGCTGGCTTTGCTGGCCTCAGACAGCCATGAGGTGTGGGATATTTTGAGCAAACGGTTCGAAACCCGATTGATCTTGGCCGCCCTGTCGAGCACCCGTGGCCGACGGATCGAGGCGGCTCAGAAGCTGGGCATCGGCCGCAACACCATCACGCGCAAGATTCAGGAGTTAGGGCTTGACGACTGAGTGTCAGGTCGGGCCTTCGAAGATGATTTTCCATTTTCCGTTTTCATGCACCCAGTAGGTGCGCCAGAACTCGGCATGGCCCCAAGCTGGATGACTGGAGTGCTCAAAGGTGATCACAGCTACATCGTCCTCCTGGTCTTTCCAGAAAAGTATGGATGTGGCGTGCAGGGCATCGGCTTGCGCGGTGGCTCGAGCCACATGCAGCAGCTGGTTCCACCAGCGTGAGATGTCCAAATTGTCGCGCTCAAAGCGGTCGCTGTAGAAGTTGCGCAATGCGGTTTCATCGGTGGTGGCATGGGTCCGTGCCAGTTGCCACTGCTGCACGGTGGTCTGCAAGGACTGCTGCAAGGCGGCAGGAGCAGCATGGGTGTCCACCCACTGTAGTTGTTCGCTGATGATGACCGGGGTCATGCGGCTCGATTCGAGTTGCAAAAACCGACGCATCTTGGGGTTAGCCACCACCACACATCCATCGGTGGCCAGCGGTGCGCGCGTGTATTGCGCCCGGGGGGTACCATGCAACCAGATGCCTGTGCCGGTTCGACCGCGCCACACATCAATGGCGTTGGGGTAGTTCAGGGTGATGGCCCCCACACCGAACAAATCGGGCAAGGATTCGCCGGGCAGGTTACGCTGGGTGAAATACACGCCTAAGGGTGTTTTCCCATCTCCCTCCTTGTTCTTGCCCATACCGTTTTGACCCACTGAGACATAGGTGCTGCTGAGCAATTCAAGTTGGGGTTGACCTTGCGCGGTCCCCTTGTTGGCAAACCAGTATAGGCGCGAGGTGCTCGCATCTACCACCACGAGATAGGGGTGTTCGGGCCCCAACATCAGCAACTGTGCGGGCTTCTTGCCCAGGACTTCGGCTGCGGAAGGGTGCGTCAGGCGTCGTTGCGCCTCCAAGACAAGCTCCTTGATGCGCTCGCCCATCCCCTCCTGCTCAGGCACGAGTACCGAGGCGTCCCGGGGTTGCTGAGCGCTGATGTTGAGCAAGTCCGCATATACGAGCTGACCGAGCTGGAAATTGGGAAACTGCTCAGAGAGTTGCTCCGCCTGAACTAGTGCTGTTTCGCGTTGCCCTTCACCGAGGGCTTTGTAAATGAGCCTCAGTTGAGCTTCCGGATCATCCAATGGGCTGGGTTGGTGGCGGGGCTGCCCATTGAACACCAGCTGCCAGGAGACGTCTGACCCTGCCTGCTGCTGCAGTGAGGCAACGCTTTGTCGCAACGATGACCATCCCCACACCAGCAAGCCAATGGCCAAGACAACCAGACTGGGCCAGGTCCAACGCCAACGCGCGCTCTATCGCCGCGAGGGACGGAAAAAGGATGTGTTCATGGCGCGGTTAAAGAGGCTTGGCCGATTCGCTGCTGATCAGCCAACGGCCTTTTTCCTTGACCAGAGAGAGGTTCTTGGTACTGCGGCCCTTGAAGCTGTCAGAGTCGTATTGCTGAACAAATTGCGCTTGTGCCTGATCGCCCTTGATGCGGATGCGGAACTGGCTCACATCGACGCGGATCGTTCGCTTGCCCACGATTCGGACGCGGCGTTCTTCTTCCCAGGCCTTGCGGCTCATGTTGCCTGGTGGGTCAAAGCTCGTCGCATAGGCTGCCAGGTATTGACCCATGTCTTTTTTGCTCCAGGCCTTGGCCCAGGCGCGCAAAGCTTCCTCTACGCGCTGCCGATCGATGGCATCGTCGGCAATGGACTTGTCTTCAGTCTTGCGCGCTGACGTCTGAGCTGTCACCGGGCGATCAACCTTAGGGGGTACTGCAGCAGGAGGCGAGCTCTGAGGTGAGATTGTGGCTGCAGGCGCTGGATCGGACTTGACAGTCAAGGTCGGAGCCGCCGATGTGACCGGCTCTGCCTGCGCAGTGACCGGCTCACCCCCTGCAGCGACAGAGCTTGTGGAGGCCAACATGCTCAGTTGAACCGCCGCAGGCTTGACTTTAGGGTCCACCAGCAGGGCCTTGCTGTAGGCTGTTTTGGCCAGTTGGCTGTTCACATCACCCAGATTTTTGTGCACCGCTGCGTAGCTGGGGTTGGTGCGCAAGGCCTTTTCGAAATAGGCGCGCGCCTCGTTCAGTTGGCCTTTGGCCGCGACCAGAACGCCCAGGTTATTGAACGACTCGGCATGCTGTGGATGGACCTGGGTGATTTGCGTAAACGTCGTAATTGCTTTGTCAGTCTGACCCGATTGAGCTTGGACGACGCCCTCCAGAAACCACATTTCCAGGTCTTTGGGCTGGCTCTTTCGTGCCTCGGCCACCAGTTTGGCCGCCTGGGCAAGTTGGCCTTCACGCAGTTGTTTGACGATGTCTTCGCGGTTGACCGCAGCTGCCTGACTGGAGATCATGAGACCCCACAGGAGTGGAATGGACAATAGCGAATTTAATGAATTTAGCGATTTCCTCATTTTTAATAAATTCAATCAAATGGCTATTTCTGTGTTGAATTGCATACTATTGAATGCAGTGATGGCTGCATTGTACCGGTCCAGATGCCATTCGGCTGGAGTGTGCATTCAGGGGCGATCAGAAGCGAGAGTGTCCATCGCCAGCCCAGTCAACGGGCGCTGCAAAAAACTGCTCTTCCTGCGTGAACGGATGTGCAAATGCCAAGGTCTGCGCATGCAGCATCAGCCGCTCAGATAAGACGAGGACCTCGGCGGGTGCGTACAAGCTGTCGCCCAGCATGGGGTGGCCAATGCTTTGCATGTGCACGCGCAATTGATGGGTTCGGCCTGTGACCGGCTCAAGCTCAATGACGGTACGGTCATTCGCCTTGCGCAATATGCGCCAACGGCTGCGGCTGGGCTTGCCATCGGGGTGGATGATGTGAATCGGACGTCGGTCCCAATCGAGCAGGATGGGCCCGTCAATGGTGAACCAGCCCTCGGCATCGGGCGCATGGGCCAGGGGTGACTGATCGGGATGGCCGGCCACCACCGCCACGTAGCGTTTGTGCACCTGCCGTGTCTCAAACAGGCGGCTGAGCCGGCGCTGAGCCTCCAGGCTGCGCGCCATGAGCAGCAGCCCTGAGGTGTCCTGATCCAGCCGGTGCACGATCAGGGCTTCGGGATAGGCGGCTTGAACGCGTTTGGACAGGCAGTCCTGTTTGTCTGGTCCACGACCGGGCACGGAAAGCAGGCCGCTGGGTTTGTGGAGCACCAGTAAGTGCTCGTCGACGTGCACGACCAGTTGGGCGGCCAGTTCCTCAGGACTCATTTGCCCCAGCTGTCCTTAAGGCCTACGGCGCGGTTGAACACAGGCTTGCCCGGCGCGTGGTCCGCGCGGTCGGCTACAAAGTAGCCAAAGCGCTCGAACTGAAATTTTTGGTCCGGCTGGGCTTGGGCCAATGATGGCTCCACGTAGGCCGTGACAATCTTCAAGCTGTCCGGGTTGAGCGATTGCAAGAAGTCTTTGCCGCCCGCGTCGGGGTGCGCTTCGGCAAACAGGCGGTCGTACAGGCGCACTTCGGCCTGCACGCCATCCATCACGCCCACCCAAGTGATAGCAGCTTTGGCCTTGACGCTGTCGGCACCGGGCGTACCGCTCTTGGTGCCGGGAATGACTTTGGCGTGCACCTCGGTGACGTTTCCCGCCGCGTCGCGTGCGCAGCCGGTGCATTCGATCACGTAGCCGCCTTTGAGGCGCACCACGTTGCCGGGGAACAAGCGCTTGTAGCCCTTGGGCGGCACTTCTTCAAAGTCTTCGCGCTCGATCCACACCTCTTTGCCGATCTTGAACACGCGGTCGGCAGGTGGCGTTTGGCCTTCGGCAATCGCGCTGTGGGGCAGGGCGGGTTGGGTGCAGTCCTCGGTGTAGCCGTCGCTGCCAAAGGCTTCGGCCCAGTTGGTCAGCACGAGCTTCACCGGGTCGAGCACGGCCATGCCGCGGTGGGCTTTGTTTTCCAGGTCTTCGCGCAGGCAACCCTCCAGCGTGCTGTAGTCGATCCAGCTGTCGCTTTTGGTCACGCCAATGCGGTCGGCAAACAGGCGCAGGCTCTCAGGCGTGTAGCCCCGGCGGCGCAGGCCCACGATGGTTGGCATGCGCGGGTCGTCCCAGCCGCTGACTTTGCCATCGTTGACCAATTGCGCCAGCTTGCGTTTGCTGGTGATCACATAGGTCAGGTTCAGGCGGGCAAATTCGTATTGTTTGGGGCTGGGCGCGGCCAAGAGTTTGCACTCGCACAGGCGCTCCATCAGCCAGTCGTAAAACGGGCGCTGGTCTTCAAACTCCAGGGTGCAGATGCTGTGGGTGATCTGCTCCAGCGCGTCCTCGATGGGGTGCGCGAAGGTGTACATGGGGTAGATGCACCAGGCGTCGCCCGTGTTGTGGTGCGTGGCGCGGCGGATGCGGTAGATGGCCGGGTCGCGCATATTGATGTTGGGCGAGGCCATGTCGATCTTGGCGCGCAGCACAGCGGCGCCGTCATCGAGCTTGCCGTCGCGCATTTCGCGAAAGCGCGCCAGGTTTTCTGCGACGGTGCGTGTGCGGAATGGGCTGTCCACGCCGGGTTTGCCAAAGTCGCCCCGGTTGGCACGCATGTCTTCGGCGCTTTGTTCGTCCACATAGGCGTGACCGGCTTCGATCAGCGCCTCGGCAGCGCGGTACAAACCGGCTTCGAGGGTCGATAGGGACCGGCCAGACGAGCGCGTAAAGAAGGATGACCACCGACTCGACGCTCTGGAGTACGCGTTGATGGTGTCACCGCCGCCACGGGAGCAGGCGGATACCGGAAAGTGGCGCGAATACATGGATTCCGGGCTGATTGCACCGGGTACCGCTGATGTAGCGAGGCTGCGAGCGTAAGCAAGCGGCTTACGGTAGATAATAAACCGCTAAGTTGCCCTAAATCGCCCCCGGATTTATACGTGCTAGGGAATCCATATACGCGCACGCCCGCGAAACGCGGGTGCACGCCCCCCCGCCCCCCGCCCCTGCG
>JALRIL010000110.1 GCA_023255445.1 Limnohabitans sp.
CCAACCACATCCAGGCCTTGCTCTTTGGCTGTGGGGAAGCCGGCAAAGTCGCCGCTCATGCGTTCGGGGGCCAGCACCGCCAGCACCTTGATCTTGCCTGCGTCCACAAAGCCTTTGGCTTCGGAGATGTCGCCGGTGAAGGCTTGCACTTTGCCTGCGAGCAACTGGGTGACGGCTTCGCCGCCGCCGTCAAACGCCACGTACTTGACCTTGCGCACATCGCTGACGCCAGATTTTTTGGCGGCGATCAACACCTTCAGGTGGTCCCAGCCGCCCACGGCCGAGCCGCCGGCAAAGGCCACGCTGGAGGGGTCGGCTTTGACCTTGGCCAGCAGTTCGGGCAGCGTTTTGATGGGGGAGTCGGCAGACACGGCCACCATGCCGTAGTCGGTGCCCAGGGCGCCCAGCCAGCGCACCTGGGTGTAGTCAGCGCCCTTGAACAGGCCTTGCGCCAGACGGGTGGTGGTGGCCGACGATGCGGCCACGATCAGGTCGTTGTCGGCGTTGCGCTTGTTGACCACTTCGGCGTAAGCGACGCCACCGCCCGCGCCGGCTTTGTTGGTCACTTGCATGGAGCCTGGAATGAGCTTCATGTCCTGCAGGGTTTTGCCAAAGAGGCGGCAGGTCATGTCCCAGCCACCGCCCGCGCCTGCGGGGGCAATGCATTCGGTGTTGCCGGGCGTGAAGGCCCAGGCGCCGCTGTGCAGGGCCAGGGCTGCGCCCAGGGGGGCGATCCATTTGAGGGTTTTGTTCATGGTGTCATCTCCTGTTGGGGTTGTGGAAGGTGGGCTGCGGGTTGGCCGGGTGGTAACCTTGCCCCTGGCTTGACCCGCAGCACAACGCCATGGTGCGCAGGCAAGCTGTCAGTGGGCTGTTGAAAAACCAAGGGTTTGTACCAGTGCAAGTCTTGTTGATTGAAGATGACGCGCAGCTGCGCATAACGCTGCAACGCAGCCTGGCCCGCCAGGGCTGGAAGGTGCTGGCTTTTGGCACGGGCGCCGAGGGCTTGCAGTGGTGGCAAGGCCATGCGCCCGATGTGGTGGCGCTGGACTTGACGCTGCCCGACACCGACGGGTTGCAGTTGCTGGCGCAGGCGCGAGCGGCAGGGTTGCGGGCGCCGGTGCTGATCCTGACGGCGCGGGGCACCGTGGGCGACCGCGTTCTGGGCCTTAACACCGGGGCGGACGACTATTTGCCCAAGCCCTTTGACCTGGACGAGCTCGAAGCGCGTTTGCGGGCCCTGGCTCGCCGCTTTGGGGCGGCTGCCGATGTGGGCGATGCCGCTGACTTGAGCGCTTTGGGCGAGTGGCGGCTGGACCGCAGCAGTGGGGCCTTGTACTGGCGTGCGCAGGTGCAGGATTTGCCGCCGCGCGAGGCGCAGTTGATGCGCCAGCTCATGCGCCAACCCGGCCGCGCGCTGAGCAAGGAGCAGTTGTTTGCTCAGGTGTTTGCTGGCGAGGCCGATGTGCAGATCGAGGCCGTCGAAGTGGTGGCCTACCGCTTGCGCAAGCGCTTGCAGGGCACGGGCGTGTCGCTGGTGACCTTGCGGGGGCTGGGCTATTTGCTGCGCGAGGACACCCATGGGTAACGTTCATGCGTGATGTCACCGATTCGATCCGGCGCACGCTGCTGACCGGCTTGCTGTTGCCCGTGCTGGTGCTGGTGAGTATCAACACCGTGAGCCTGTACAACGAGACCCTGACCGCAGCCAACCTGGCCTATGACCGCACCTTGCTGGCATCGGCCAAGACCATTGGCGAGCAGCTCACGGCCAAGGGCTTCGGACCCGATGCGCAGATCAGCGCCACCGTGCCGTACTCGGCGCTGGAGGCCTTTGAGGCCGACAACCAAAGCCGCATGTATTACCGCGTGAGCGATCAGCTCGGGCGGGAGGTGTCGGGCTTTGCCGACTTGCCGCCCTGGCGCGGCACGATGCCGGTGCGCTCGTCGTATGCAGCCTTGGTGGATTTTTACGATGACACCTACCGTGACCAGTCGGTGCGCGTGGCGATTTTGCAGCAGCCGGTGGTCAGCGAGGCGGGCTCGGGCATGGCCCATATTCAGGTGGCCGAAACGCTGGAACTGCGCCGTGCGCGTGCCAGCGAAATTCTGGTGCGCACCTTGTGGCGCCAGGGCTTGCTGCTGGTGGTGATTGCGCTGGTGGTGGTGTGGGTGGTGCAGCGGGCCACGCAGCCGGTGCGCCGTTTGTCGGCGTCGCTGCGCGAGCGCTCGCCACTGGATTTGCGGCCGATTGCGTCAGATGATGCGCCGCGCGAGCTGCGCCCGATTTTGAAAGCCACCAACGAGGTCATGGGTCGGCTGGCCCACGTGCTCAAGCATCAAAAGCGGTTTGTGCGCGACACCTCGCACCAGCTGCGCACGCCTCTGGCGGTGCTCAAGGCACAGGTGCAGTCGGCGCGGCGTGGCGATGTGCCGCCCGAGCAGGCCTTGGCCGAAATTGAGCAAACTGTGGAGCGTGCCACGGCGCTGGCCAACCAGATGCTGGCGCTGGCCAAGGTGGAGCAGCTGGTGCAGGAAAACGCGCTGGTGCCGCTGCCGTGGGCCGACTCGGTGCGCGAGGTGGCGCTGGACCTGGCGCCCTTGGTGGCGCAGCGTGACCTGGACTTTGAGCTGCAGGAGCAGCCCGGCTGGGTGCGGGCCCACCAGTGGATGCTGCGCGAGCTGGTGCGCAATGTGTTGCACAACGCCATCAAGCATTGCCCGCAAGGTGGGCGCCTGCAGGTGCTGATGCAGCAACAGGCCGATGGGCTGGTGCTGGACGTGGTGGACAGCGGGCCGGGCTTGAGTGCGCGTCAGCGCGAGCATATGTTCGAGGCCTTTGCGGCCAGCGGCCCGCAAGCGGGCGCGGGCCTGGGGCTGTTGATTGCACATGACATTGTGCAGGCCCTGCATGGTGCGTTGTCGCTGGACAATGTGATCGATGCGCAGGGCCAGGTGTGTGGCCTGAAGGTGCGTGTGTGGCTGCCACTCAGTGCAGGCCCGCCGACTGCATGACGCGGGCCATGGTCTGCATGTCCTGCTGAACAAACTGCGCAAAGTCCTCACCCGCCAGCCAGCTGGCTTGCCATTGGTGTTGTTCCAGGGCCGCTTGCCAGCTGCTGTGGCGCACAGCTTTGTGCACCCGCTCGATCAGTTGCTGGCGCTGGGGCGCGCCCAACTGCGGTGCGCCGTACACGCCCCTCCAGTTGCCAAAGACCACGTCATGGCCGAGCTCGCGCAGCGTGGGCACGTTCAGGCCTGCGATGCGTTCGGGGCTGGTGACAGCCAGCGGGCGCATCAGGCCTTTGCGGATGTAGGGCATGAACTCGCTGATGCCGCTGCTGGCGGCCATGACGCCGCCGGACATGACCGCCGCTGCGGCTTCGCCACCGCCGCGAAACGGGACGTAATTCACCCGCTCGGTGGCATGACCCAGGCTTTGGGCCAGCAGGCCCAGCACGATGTGTTCGGTGGCCCCACGCGAGCCGCCGCCCCAACGGATGCTGCCCGGTTGCGCCTTGAACTGCTGCAACAGGCTGCGCATGTCCTTCCAGGTCGAGTGCGCAGGCACCACGAAGACGTTGTATTCGCTGCTCAGGCGGGCAATGGGGGTGACGGCGTCGAGTGTGACCGGGGGTTTGCCCGACAGGATGCCGCCCAGCATGACCGAACCCATGACCATGAGGGCGTGCGGGTCGCCGCGGTGTTCGCGTGCGAATTGCGCCAGGCCAATGGTGCCGGCGGCGCCAGAGCGCACTTCGTAGTGCACCTGCGCGGCGCTGCCACTGGCCATCAGGGCTTGGCCCAGGGCGCGGGCGGTGGCGTCCCAACCGCCACCGGGGCTGGCTGGCACCATCAGGCTCATCTCGGGCGCGCTGTGGCCAGCGCGCGGCGCAGCCATCGCCACAGGGGCAAGGGTGCTGAGCCAGGCGGTACCAACCGTGCCCAGCAGGGTGCGACGGGAGACAGTGTTCATGGTGCTGTGGAGTCTACGATGGTTTTATTGCATACAGAGAAACCCTGATTTGCCCAAAAAACAGGCAAAAATGCAGATTTCTGCCCAATAGTTGTATACATTTCAGCCCAAGGAGATTTTGGGCATGAATGCCTTGCGACGAACCCCCGAACCCGACAAAACCCTCGACGACTCTGCTTCGCAGGCCGTCAAGGCGCAGCTGCGCCTGCGCGAGTGGATTTTGGCGGGCGATCTGCCCGCGGGTGGACGCGTGACCGAGGTGATGCTGGCCGAGCGCTTGGGCGTGTCGCGCACGCCGGTGCGTGCGGCCTTGGTCAAGCTTGAGCAAGAGGGCTTGCTGCAGGCCTTGCCCACTGGCGGCTTTGTGGTGCGGACGTTTTCCGAGCAGGAAGTGGCCGATGCGATTGAGCTGCGCGGTACCTTGGAGGGGCTGGCGGTGCGGTTGGCGGCCGAGCGCGGTGTGCGAGCGGCCGTGCTGGAGCAAGCGCGAGCCTGCCTGGACGATATTGACGAGGCGCTGCGCGATGCGTCGCTGAGCGAGGCGATGTTTTCGAGTTATGTGCAGCTCAACGCGCGGTTTCACCGCTTGCTGACCGAGATGCCGGGCAGCGAGGTGTTGCGCGTGGAAATTGAACGGGCGGCGGCCTTGCCGTTTGCCTCGCCCTCGGGCTTTGTGGGCGTGCGCGTGGGCGACGCCGCAGCGCGTGATGCGCTGGTGGTGGCGCAGTACCAGCACCGGCAGGTGCTGGAGGCCATAGCGCGGCGCGAGGCGGGTCGTGCGGAGGCCTTGATGCGCGAGCATTCGCGACTGGCGCGGCAAAACATGCAGCAGGCGCTGCGCGCACCGGCCGGGCAGGGCTTGCCCGGTGTGCAATTGATTCGCTCGGCCTGAACCGGGCTTTGTATGTGGAGATGGACATGTTTTTGATGAACACCTGGTATGTGGCCTGTTCGCTGGCCGACCTGGAGGCCTTGGGTGACAAGCCCTTGGGGCGCACCATTTGCAATGAAAAAATGGCCTTCTTCCGTGATGGCAGCGGCAAGGTCGTGGCGGTGGAAGATTTTTGTCCGCACCGCGGCGCGCCCATGTCGCTGGGCAAGGTGTGCAAGGGTCAGTTGCGCTGCGGCTACCACGGCCTGGAAATGGACACCTACGATGTTTGTTGGTCAGGGTTGCAAAGTTCATTTGAAAAAAGATGAATTGCCAAGTGGTACATTAATCGTTTCCTGCTCTAAGCATATAACGGTCGTAAAAGATGTTCAAGAAGTTGTAGGTGTAACTGCTGATGGTATATTCGGAGCAGGAACTGCAGAGGCAGTTAAAAAATGGCAAGCCGCCAACGGAT
>JALRIL010000116.1 GCA_023255445.1 Limnohabitans sp.
GGGAAGAACCGCCGGAAGATCGCGCCAAGCCCGCGCCGCGCAAGGCAGCCGCCGCACCAGCCGCGCAGCCGTTCGAGTTTGCAGAAGACGCGATTGTCGCTCTCGGCAACGTCGCCGATGCCGGCGGGCTCGACAAACTGATCGAGGAGTTCAAGAAGCGGCTCGAAGAGCAGAAGAAACGCCACGAGGGCGGCAACAAGTGGATCGGCACGGGCGGCACCTCACCGTTTGGTAACGGCGGCTACAACCCGCAGGGCATCCGCATCGGTGGCAAGGGCGGCAACAAGAGCGCCGTGAAGGTCTGGGACCAGCGCGCCTACCGCGACTACGACGACAGCCAGGAGCTGGGGACGCGCAACATCAAGGTTGCACTGCGCCGTCTGCGCCGCTTTGCGCGCGAGGGGTCGCCCGACGAGCTGGACCTGGACGGCACGATCTCCAAAACCGCCGCCAATGCAGGTTACCTGGACATCATCATGCGTCCCGAGCGGCACAACAACGTGAAAGTGCTGCTGCTGATGGATGTAGGCGGCACCATGGACGAGCACATTGCCCGCGTGGAAGAAATGTTCTCAGCCGTCAAAGCCGAGTTCAAGCACCTGGAGTACTACTACTTCCACAACTGCGTGTATGACTTCATGTGGAAGAACAACAAGCGCCGCTTTGCCGAGAAGTTCGCCACCTGGGACATCCTGCGCAAGTACAACAAGGACTACAAGCTCATCTTCATCGGCGATGCGACCATGAGCCCCTACGAAATCCTGCAAGTGGGCGGCAGTGTCGAATACAACAACGAGGAAGCCGGTGCCGAGTGGCTGCAACGACTGACGCACGCCTTCCCCAAGTTCGCCTGGATCAACCCCGAGCCGCAAGGCATGTGGCAATACCGCCAAAGCATTGCCATCGTGCAGCAGCTCATGAACAACCGCATGTACCCACTGACCCTGCAAGGGCTGGAGCAGGCCATGCGCACACTCAGCAAATGATGCGATGCCTGTTGCGCCAGATTCGCTGGCTCACCATAGCTGCAATGCTGTGCGCATCGACAGGCGGGCAAGCGCAATCGCTCGACGCCGAGGCCAGCCATCCACCTGTTGCGCTGGCATTGCACATCGTCGCCCCCCAAGAGGTGCAGACTTACTTGTCACGCCATCTGGAATTGTTGCGCTACAACGCGCTTGAGGACCTGGACGACACCGAAGTCGACAAATTGGTGCAATCCGCCGATGTGCAAGCGCGTGAATTGTTGGGGACATTGGGGTATTTCTCGCCCCGGCTCCAATGGGAACGTGAAGCGCCAACGGCACAAGCCCAACACCCTTTGCGCTTGAGCGTCACACCCGGCCCACAAACACAGGTAAGCCAGGTGCACATCAGCTTTCGGGGTGATGTGGCCTCCTCCACTTTTCAATCCACACAGGACACACTGCGCAAAAATTGGTGGTTGCCCGCAGGTCGCCCCTTCACCCAAGAGGCCTGGAGTGAAGCCAAGAACCATCTGCTGCGCTCAGTCACAGTGCAAGATTTTCCGCAGGCGCGCTGGCATGAAACCCAGGCGGACATCGACCCCGAACGCCACCAAGCCATCTTGACCCTGACGCTGGATTCTGGCCCGCGCGTGCATCTGGGACCTTTGGTGGTCGAGGGCGTCGAGCATTACGGCGCCCAGATGGTCGAGCGTCTGGCACGCTTGCGCGTGGGCCAGCCCTACAAACAAAGTGACCTGATCGAAGCCCAGCAGCGTCTGATCAGCAGCGGCTACTACGACTCAGTGCTGATCTCGCTGGCCGATAACGGCACCCCTCAAGCCTGGCCCGTCAAAGTACAACTGCGTGAGGCCGCTCGCCAAAAGCTGGTACTGGGTGTTGGCGTCAAAAGCGACAGCGGCATGCACCTGAGTGCTGAGCATGTGCACCACAGCGTACCTGGCCTACACTGGCGGGCCAGCACCAAACTCGAGCTCGACCAGAAACTGCAAAGCCTGGGCGTGGAGTTGCTGGCCCCACCGAACGCCAGTTTGTGGCGCTGGAACCTGTCAGCCAAAGCGACGCACGAAGTGCTCAGCACTTACGAAACGCACAGTCAGCGATGGCGAGCCGGTCAGGTTCAGTTGAACGAAAAAATCGATCGCAACCTCTACGCACAGTACGACAGCGCCAGCTCGACCTTGGCTGGCGATGGCGTCAAAGAATCGGTCAGCGGTCATTTTGTCTGGACCTGGAGAAACTTTGACAGCCTGCCCTTTCCTTCACGTGGTTGGGGCTTTGGCGTAGAGCTCGGCGCCGGCACCACGCTGGCTTCGCCACGCGTGCCGTATGCCCGCTGGTTGGGCAAGACCATGGCCATGGTGCCTTTGAGCCGCACTCTGGGACGGCTATCGCTGCGCGCTCAAGCCGGCGGTATCAGTACCCAGGATGCCAGCGCCATTCCGAACACCCAGCTGTTCATCGCGGGGGGGCAAAACAGCGTTCGCGGCTATGCGCCAGGCGGCATCGGCATCGCCCATGCAGATGGCACGATCAGCCCTGGCCGCTACATGGCTGTGGGCAGCGCCGAGTGGCAGATCCCTGTTCGGATGAACCAGCGCTTGACCGATTGGGAAGCGGCCCTGTTTGTCGATACAGGCGCTGTCGCCAATGACCCGCGTGATTTAAAAGCCCAGACCGGAGCTGGCGTGGGGGCTCGTTGGCGCAGCCCGGTCGGGCCACTGCAAATTGACCTCGCGTATGGCGAGGCCACCCGCGCCTGGCGACTGCACCTGAACATAGGATTCATCTTCTGATGCGTGGCCTGCTTCGATGGTTGCTGGGGTGCGTTGTGCTTGTCGTCGTACTGGCAAGCACAGGTGTGGTCTGGATGCGCACCGATGGCTCGCTGTCGCAAGCCTTGCGCTGGAGTGCCGCATGGCTGCCCGAAGGCATGCAACTGACCTACCGCAACGCCTCTGGCAGCCTGATCAACGGCCAGATCGAACAGTGGCAATGGCAGCAAAATCAACTCAGCGTCAAGGGTCAGGCTTTGCGCTGGCGCATGGACACCGCCGCGCTGTGGCAAGGCAAACTGCATGTGCCTGAGCTCTCTCTGCAATCCCTGACCTTGCACGACCAGCGACCCGCCACCGCTTCAAGTCCGTGGACCGATCTGCAGCTGCCCCTGCACGTCGAGGTCGACCTTGATATCGACCAACTGGCCTCCACGGGCCGCATCAAATGGACTGCACAACACTTGCGCGCCCGCTATGGGTACGACGGTCATGCCCATCAGGTACAGCTTGAACAATTGCAGTGGGCTCAAGGCCAATACCGGGGGCAACTGCAATTGCAAGCCCAAGCACCTTTGGCGCTGCAGATACAGTTGCAAGCGCAGGTCACGGGTCCAGGCAACAGGCCCTTGCAATTGCAGGCAAGCGCGAAGGGACAATTGGCCAGCGCGCTAGCCCAGGTGGATATGCAAGCTCAACTGCGCTCAACGACGACTCGCACCCGCACCCCACAGCTCGCGCTCAAAGCGCAGCTGCACCCTTGGCTAGACCTGACCCATCAACGTGCGCAGGCCCAATGGCAAGCGCTGGATCTGTCGTGGCTCTGGCCTCAAGCCCCCAGCACCGTGCTGCAAGGGTCCATGGACATGCGAGTCGAGCCTGCACCATCCACCGATTCACATGTGTGGCATCTGGCCCTGGACACGTTGGTGGGACAAGGCCGCATCCGTGCACAAGCCACGCAATCTGGCGATCACTGGCAAGGCCAGGTTGAGCTCGACCGGCTGCGCAGCACCGACCTGTACCACGCAGCTCCTGACACGCGCTGGAGCGGGCATACACGTTGGTACACCTCGGCACAGGCGGTTCACTTTCTGGCGAACTTGACAGGCCAGGAACAAACTGGGGCACCCGCCCATGTGCGCAGTCAGGGGCAGTGGACAGGGCAAAGTTTGCTGCTGGACACACTGGATGTGCAATGGGTCGGACTGTTGGCACACGGACAATTGCAGGCGCAGCTGAAGCCCCAACGCCTTTCAGGTCAGCTGCAGCTTCAATGGCCAGGCATGCAAGGCCAGTGGCAAGGCGATCTCCAAGCGCAGCGCGGACAAGGGGCACTGCGCATGAGCATCACCAACCCTGCACTCAACGCTCGCTGGCTTGCGCAGTGGCAAGGCTTGCCAGCCCTGCCTTGGTCAAACCTGCACGACAGCTCAGTGCACATCCAATGGCTGCAGGGCTGGAGCCATCCGCAAGCCTCAGTGCAGACGCAATGGACTCGACAAGGCTGGTCGGGGCAGTTGCAGCTGTCCGCGCAGTCCGATGTATCGCAAGCCCAGGGTCAGACACGCCTGAGCCTCGATCAACTGCGCATTTCCAGCCCTGACAAGCGATCATGGGTTCTGCAACTCGCACACCCTTTGCAACTGCACCACCACCAAACACGCGGACAGTGGCACACCCGCTGGACGGCCAACACCTTGAGTGCACAAGGCCCTGCCGGACACACAGCGTATCTGTCGCTGGATGATGGCCAGTGGGGTCCTGCTGGTCATCAACTCCAGCTCAAAGCCCAAGACTGGCCACTGGCTTGGGCTCAGACGGTTCTAGGTACAGAAGGGTTGAGCGGCGTCAACGTGAACACACAGGCCTCGCTCTCCATCCAGGAGCAGCACATTCAGGCCCAATTGACGTGGGACTCGCCTTTGGCCGGCACCTTGCGTGCCCAGCTGAACGCCACAGCCCAGGTACAGGGCGGGCAATGGCAATGGTCAGCTCAAGCGCCCTTGCACGGGGAAGTACAGGCCAATTTGCCTGAATTGAGCGCGTGGTCACGCCTGGCACCACCCGGTTGGCGTGTGCGAGGGCATCTGAGCAGCCACATTACCCTCAGCGGAAGCCTGGCCCAACCGCGGTGGCAAGGACAGGCCAGTGGCGACAACATCGCCATTCGCTCGGCGGTGGAAGGCGTGGAGTTTCATAGCGGACGCTTCAGCGCCCAACTGCAAGAGCAGCAGATTGTGCTCAAGGAGTTTGTGCTTTCCGGTGCGGGTGACCACGGTGGTGCCTTGCGCGGTCAGGGCCGCATTGTCTGGCCCACCGGCGATGACCGCACGCCATGGAAAGCCGCAGACGCACTGGTTCAACTTCAAGTGGTGGCCGAACAATTGCGGCTCACCAACCGGGCCGACCGCCGGCTGGTCGTCTCTGGTGAAATCGACACCCGCGTGGCGCAAAGTCAATTGCTGTTGCGGGGTCGAGTACGCGCCGACCAGGCCTTGTTTGTCTTGCCCGAAGACACCACACCGACCTTGGGAAAAGATGTGCGGGTGCTGAGTCAACACACACCCTCGCTGGTCAGCCCCCCACCCGCTGGCCGTTGGCTGCAAACACCAGATGTCCAGGTTGCCCTGGAACTGGGCGAGGATTTTTACGTCATGGGTCAAGGTGTCACGACCCGCCTGACTGGTCAACTGAAGGTCAGCAGCAACGCCCAGACTCAAGGCCAGCCGCGACTGCAGGGACAGCTGCAAACTGTAGGCGGCCTCTACAAGGCGTACGGACAGAATCTGGCCATTGAGCAAGGTTTGCTCACCTTCAGTGGCGCCTACGACAACCCACAACTCAACATCGTGGCCTTGCGGGCCAATATTTCAGAACGCGTCGGTGTGCGCGTGACGGGCACAGCGCTGAACCCGGCCATTCGTCTTTACGCTGATCCGGACATGCCCGATGCAGACAAACTGGCCTGGCTGGTGCTGGGTCGGTCTGCGGCCAACGGCGGCGCCGAATCGGTGGTGTTGCAACAGGCCGCACTGAGTTTGCTGGGAGGCAAGAACACGCTGGGCAGCGAAGTGGCGCAGGCGCTGGGGCTTGACGAGGTGTCTCTGGCCCAAGGCAGCCGCAACGACGCGAGCGCGACCGGTACCGCACTGACACTGGGCAAACGTCTGTCCAAAGATTTTTACATGGCCTACGAAAGCAGCCTCAACGGCACGTTTGGTAGTTTGTTTGTTTTTTATGATCTCTCGCGTCGTTGGACCTTGCGAGCACAGGCAGGCGACCAAAACACGCTGGACCTGATCTACACCATCCGCAAACGATGACGATGCCCATCAACGCCAATTTGCGCCTGGTCTTGCTGCTGTGTGGAGCGGAAGCCTTGGCCATGGCCGGCTTTGGCAGCTACCCCGCGTTGTTGCCCACCCTGCAGCAGGTGTGGACGCTCAACGGACGCGAGGCGGGCCTGGTCAGCGGTGCATTCTTTCTGGGGTACATGCTGAGCGTCCCTTTTCTGTCCGGCTGGACCGACCGTGTGGATGCGCGCCGAGTGTTTGCAGTATCGTCCTTGCTGGCGGCCATGGCCAGTGTCGGATTTGGCTTGTTCGCGACAGGCTTGTGGAGTGCCATGCTGTTTCAGGCTCTGGCTGGCGCGGGCCTGGCAGGCACTTACATGCCGGGACTGAAAGCGTTGACCGATCGTGTCCACGGCCCCAGTCAGCCCCGCTACATATCGTTTTACACGGCCACGTTTGGCATTGGCGCCAGTGGCTCTTTGCTGCTGGCCGGCTGGTTTGCTCAAGCTTTCGACTGGCAGACCGCTTTTATCTTGCTGGGTAGCTTGCCTGTATTGGCCAGCGTGCTGGTGCTCAAAGGCTTGCAGCCCTGCGCCGTACAGGCGCCCACGACACGTCAAGGCTGGGGCTGGGCGCGGGTGTGGTCACAACCAGTCATGCGGCAATACATCATTGGCTATGCGGTGCATTGCTGGGAGCTGTTTGGCATGCGCTCTTGGCAAGTGGCATTTTTCAGTTTTGCATTTGCTGCCAGTGCCAGCCACGTTTGGCTCAATCCGACCGAAGCGGCTGCGCTGCTCAACATCCTGGGCCTGCCCGCGAGTATTTTGGGCAATGAAGTGGCCATGCGTTGGGGACGCCAGCGTTGGATTGCCCTGACCATGCTGGGCTCGGGCGCACTGGCCTGGCTGGCTGGCGCCAGTGTCATGTGGCCGTGGTTTGTAACGCTCGGCCTGGCTTGTCTGTACAACATCGTCATCATGGCCGACTCGGCCAGTCTGACCGCCGGTCTGGTGGCGCACAGCGACAGTCAGCAACGTGGGACGGCCATGGCCTTGTATTCGATGGCAGGTTTTGGTGCCGGCTTCATAGCGCCTGTGGTGTTTGGCGCCGTGCTTGATGTCAGCGGCGGGCAGCACCAAGCTGCGAGCTGGACGCTGGCCATGGGATCACTGGGTTTGGGTTGTCTGTTCTGGGGCCTGCGCCTGATGCGCAAATAAGGTCACCTTACAATCGGGGCGCGTGCCGCCGTAGTTCAATGGATAGAACGAGCGCCTCCTAAGCGCTAGATACAGGTTCGATTCCTGTCGGAGGCACCATACGCCTGACCCGACTTTATTTTGCAGCAGCGCTAGCCACCCCACCCACATTCAATGTGCCCGTGGTCAAGCCGATGGCCGCGCCTTTGAGGACATCCATGGCCATGTCTTCGGCAGGTGTTTCCGGCCCGCCACACGACACAGAAATGCTTGAGGCCTCCATGTGGTCCAGCGTCTCCATGCCGGCATTCGTCGCCAACACCGGCAAGAGCAAGGCACCGCCCGAGAGCACGATGGCGACAGGACTGGCCAACAATCGCGCCAGTTTCAATTCGTCTTGCACCTTGGCATTGGTGATGGCTTGTTGACAGCCCTCGGTTTTGTACATTGCATGGCGGGTATCCAGGTTGACCACCTTCACCCGCGACTCGCTGGCGCATCCGCTCATGAGCAGCAAGATCAACGCCGTAACGCTGACGCCCACGGCGCGTTGGGCGCAGCACTTCAAGGCTCGAGACGGTCCGGATTTCATCGCCCCGCATCTTCAGGGATCGCGGCACAAATGTCTACCCTTTGCTACCATCACAGGCAAACAAAATCTGGAGTTCTGGCATGGCAGCTTCACCACACCCTCTTTCGCGACGCACCTGGCTGGCAGGTGTCTTGCTGAGCTCAACAGGTCTTGCGAACGCACAAGGTGTGGTCGCGACCGATTCGGTGGCTGTGCGCGAATCCAAAGCGCCCCCGCTGCCCGAAGTCGGCAGCACCTTGCATGTGCCGCAGCTGACCTTGCTCGATGGACACACCATCGATCCACTCGGCACATCGGCCAAGGCCACCGTGCTGTACTGGTGGGCCAGCACCTGTCCGTTTTGCGCACTGCAAAGCCCCGAGATGCAAAAGCTCTGGACTCAACTGCGTGCAAAAGGCCTGCAGATGGTGACCCTGTCCGTTGACAAAACACCGCAAGAGGCTAAGGCTTACCTGGTCAAAAAGGGCTACACCTTTCCTGCTGCCTGGGTGAGCCCCGAGCTGCATAAGCAGTTTCCCAAACCCCGCGGCTTGCCGATCACCCTCGTGCTGGACAGCAAGGGGAAAGTACTGCAAGCCGAAAAAGGCCAACTGTTTGCGGAAGACGTCGCGCAGCTGAGCCAATGGCTTTGAGTATCCTGAGCTCCTGAGCGCTTTACAGGTAAACGGGGCCGGGCTTGACCAGCAGCTCAATGGCCCGTCGAAGTCCTGCCGGCCAGCCTTTGGGGGCTGGCAACACAGCGCTGTATCGGTGCCCGGCTGGCAAGGTGTGCAGCTGTACGCCCAGCATTTCCATCTGCGCCTCCTCGTCAACATCTCGCGCATTGGTTTGCGCTTGTCCCATGTCCACCAACGTGACCACACCTTTACCAAACACCTCTATGGCACGACCTCGTTCGACCACCAATGCTGTGTCTTCATCAATGCCCACCCCCAGCAAATCTGGACGGCTGGCCAGCGTAGACAACAAACGAGGCAACCGACGGCGCTCGGAAAAATGTTGATCCACCACAGCGGTGGGTAAAAACCCCAGACCTACATCAGTGTCCACAATGTCTTTGCGCGGGCGCAGCACCGCTTCGCCCTGTGCAATCATGTGCCTGGACATGACTGCTGCGCCCGCACTAGTCCCTCCAATGCAGCAATGGTTGAAATGAAAGGCCTTGTGCATGGCTTCCATGACTGGTGTATCCCACACAGTCTGCATCAAGCGCGATTGATCACCTCCACTCATGAAAAGGCCATCGGCCTTCATGATCTCGCTTGTCAGTTGCGGATTCATGGCCTCTTCACGACTGTTGAGGGGCAACACGGCAAAGTCCTGCGCCCCCAGGTCGGCAAAGACCGCACTGTAGCTACTGGCCACAGCATCGGGTACGCCACTGGCCGCCGTGATCAATCGGATGCGCGCCAGCGGGCCGCCCGCGTATTCGATGAATTTGCGCAAAATGATCCGGTCCTGCACGCGGTCTTCCGCGCCTCCCACAATCACCAGGCGCGCCCATTTTTGAGAGGGAGACCACATCGGAGCTTGGGCGCGCACGGTGTCGGCAGCGACCCATGCGACCATGCTGGCAAGAAATTGTCGTTTGTTCATGGGCCGTCAATATAGACGGCCTGAGTCAAGCCAGCATGAAGAACCGCTCAAAAAGCGATTTTTTCAGCTTCCAGATAGGCCAGACTGGTGTACTTGCCGATATTGCTGTCAAAGCCTTGCATGGATTGGGCGCGGCTGGCCACCCGCGGGTCGGCCAGCACCATGGCTTTGGCTTCAGACACGGACTGACCCTCTTCCACCGCTCGCAGACAGGGCTCCCAGATACCCGACAGGAATTGTCCGTAAGTCTTCAAAATGTCCTTGCCAGGTTGCCCGTGCCCTGGCGTCCAGAGCTGCTCGCCTGTGGCCTCGGCCAACAACTTGTAGTATTTGAAAGTGCCGGGATAGGAGCCATCGTCCATATTGGCGATGCGATTGGCCATGGCAATGTCGCCCACATGCGTGACCTTATCCTCGACCACCTGCACACAAAGGTCCGCGTCGGTGTGCGCCTTGGCGTAAAAGTGCATCTTAAGCGTCACATCACCGAAGTTGAATTCCTGACCGTGCTCCACGGTTCTGTTGGGGGCAAACACCTGCGTGCCGCTGGTCGACTGGTTGGTCCAGCGCTCCATCATCGTGCGCCACATATTGCCCTCAACCCCCGCAATCAGCTCTCGGGTTTTGGGCAAAGCGTAGATGGGCAGGTCCTTGCCAAAGGCCTCTACAAATGCGTGGTTGCCCAGCCAATGGTCACCATGAAAATGCGAGTTGAAGATGGCCACCACGGGTTTGTGGGTCACTTGACGAATTTGCCGGATGACCATCTGCCCAATCTGCAGCGAACTGCCCGAGTCCACAATCACGACACCTTTGGAGGTGACCACAAAAGTGACGTTGGACATCATGCCCTTGTTCTCGGGCGTGGGAAAACCATCGGGCGCAAAGACGATCCACACGTGGGGCGAAATCTGACGCGGTGCGATGTCCGTCATGGGCGGCCCCATGACGAAGTCCTGCACCTGCTCGGCCAACAATCGAGCCTCGGGCCACAACGAAGCTGCAGCACCTGCCAGCCCCGCTGCGGCCCCCAGAAGCAGCCTACGGCTGCGCTGAACCGGGACGCCCTGGGGGTTCATGACTTAGGCCACGTAGCCCGGATTGGGCACCACACCGGTCACTTTGGGGGCATTGAGCTTGCGTGCGCCCACCTTGCCACCCTGGGCCTTGAGCCACTGTTCCACCAGCTCCCAGACCATCTTGTTGCCTGCGCTGCGAGCTTCTTCAGCCACTGGCGCCCAGCCAGCGACCTTGTACTTCTTGTCGGCCTCGATCAGCTTGCCGTTCAGGCGCATGTCGCTGATGCGGCTGCCCATCTTGCCGGTCGGATCGACGCTGTAGCTCATACCGCCCACGCGCACCATGTCGCCACCTTGCTGGTAGTACGGATCAGGGTTGAACAGGTTGTCGCACACGTCTTCCATCACTGTCTTGATGGTGGAACCGGTCATCTCGGTCACCGTTGCGTACGAGTAAGTGGTGGCCGTCATGTCGAGCAGCCACTCGCGTGTGATTTCTTGGCCCGGCAGCAGCGTGGTGCCCCATCGGAAACCCGGCGAGAAGGCCATGTCGGCGCCCTGCACGTCCATGAGCGCGTCCACCAGCAGCTGGTCGCCCGTTCCATTGAAGTTGCCACGGCGGTAGAGCAGGCCTTCGGAGACACCCAGCACTTCATTGAGCTTGGCTTCGTAGGGTGCGCGGATCTTGGTGATCAGGGCGTCCATCTCCTTGTCGGCGGGCAGCATGTTGGAGAACACGGGCAACAGCTTGTAGCGGAAGTCGGTGACCTTCTTGTCCTTGACCTGGAAGTCCAGCACACCCAGGAACTTGCCGTTGGAGCCGGCGTTGGTGACGATGGTCTTGCCGCCCTTGTTGGACACCAGCGTGGCCACCGGCATGCCGTCGTGCGTATGACCGCCCATGATGGCGTCGATGCCGCTGACACGGCTGGCCATTTTCAGGTCCACGTCCATGCCGTTGTGGCTGATGACGACCACGACCTGCGCGCCTTTGCCACGGGCCTCATCGACCATCTTTTGCATGTTCTCGTCCTGAATGCCAAAAGCCCAGTCCGCCACCATGTAGCGTGGGTTGGCAATCGGGGTGTAGGGAAAGGCCTGGCCAATGATGGCACACGGCACACCATTGATTTCGCGGATGACATAAGGCTGGAAAACCGGGTCACCAAAGTCATTGGTCTTGACGTTTTGCGCGACAAAGTCGACCTTGCCGGCGAAGTCTTTTTCGACGATCTCTTTCACGCGCTCCATGCCCAGCGTGAATTCCCAGTGGCCGGTCATCACGTCCACACCCAGCAGCTTGCAGGCATCAACCATGTCCTGGCCGTTGGTCCACAGGCAGGTACCCGAGCCTTGCCAGGTGTCCCCACCGTCGAGCAGCAGCGCGCCGGGACGGCTGGCCTTAAGGCGCTTGACCAGCGTGGCCAGGTGCGCAAAGCCCCCAACCTTGCCGTATCGTTTCGCGGCCTTTTCGTAGTCCAGATAGGTCAGTGCGTGCGCCTCTGCGCTCCCAGGACGAACCTTGGCGACTTTGAGCAAATGCTCGCCCACCAAGTGGGGCAAGTTGCCCTTCATGGAGCCGATACCGAGGTTGATGTTGGGCTCACGGAAGTAAATCGGCTTGAGCTGCGCGTGACAGTCGGTCATGTGCAGAAAGGACACATTGCCGAACTTGGGAATGTCGTACAGGCCATTGGCAGCGGTGGCTGCGCTGGCTTCAGCATAGGTGCCCAAGCTCATGCCGGCCATGGTGCCCGCGCCCATCACTTGCAGGAATTCGCGTTTACTGAGATTCATAGATTTGCAATCACTGATATATACGATTCAAAAAAACCCGGCCGAAGCCGGGTGCCGCAAAGGCTTACTGGTTGACCGGAGACTTCGGGTCCAGCAGCAGAGCCATGATGTCTTTGACTTGTGACTCGTTCAGGATGCCTGCATGGCCTGCACGTGGCATGTTCGAGCATGCGTTGTAGGCTTTGGAGTTCCAGATCTTGCCCCAGGTGTATTCCACGATAGGCTTGGCTGCGGCGCTGTTGGGGTCCGTGATGCCGCGCAACTTGCCGTAGTTGTACAGGCTTGGCCCAATCGTGCCGTAGGAAATTTCCTGCTTGCTGATCTGGTGGCAGTTGTAGCAATTGCCACCATTGACGGTGTCGGCCTTGTCTGTCCAGGTCAGGCCACGACCGTTCTGAGCAATTTTTTCGCCACTTTTCCAGTCGCCCAAAAATTTGCCATCCGAAGGCCATTTGACGGCCTTAAGGTTCATCGCTTCAATGGCCTTGGCCGTTTTTTCATCCAGAGGCTTGCCCGCAACATCGGCTTCTGCGCAAGCCAGGTTGGTCTCGTCAATGTTCAAGACGCGGTCAACCTTGGCGATACCTTTATCCCTAAAGGAAGCCTTGACGATCTTGTCCGTCAAAGCCTTGACTTCAGCCACATTCGGCGCAGCAGCGCAGCCAGCCAGCACGGCAGCCACGGTCAATGCACCCAGCGTCCATTTCGTATTGAATTTCATGTGAGTGTCTCCTGGTTCAGCGCTTGATGGCGGGGGCAATCGACTTGGCACCTTTGGCATTCACGCCCAGGTATACGCCCAAAGCGATGGTGGCATCGCTGCCAAAAGCCGGCTCGGGGAAACGCTGCTGGCGATAGCAGTCATTCAAACGCTGCTGCATGCCCCACAGGCTGCCGTTGGATACGCGGTAAGCCGGCCAGGCGGCAAAGCCAATACCGTCACCAGGATTCTTGGTCAGGTTGGGCAGGTCCTGCAAGCGAATACGCTTGCCGTCTTCTCCGTGGCAGGAGGCGCAGGAAAAGTCATGCGTACCGCCACGTTGGAAGAACAGACGCTTGCCCACTTCGTAGAACATTTTTTCCTGCGCGTGCGATTGAGGCAGATTGAACTTCATGCCCTGGGACTCAGAGGCAATCCAGGCGGCCAACGCCGTAACGTTCTTTTGCTCGCCCTTGCCAAAACCCGTCTTGGCAATTTCAGCCGCATTGAAGCCTTGCAGGGTTTCCATACAGGTCAACAGGCGAGACTCCATGTCCTGCACGCGGCCGGTATCTGCAAAAAAGCGTGGCAACTCGGCAAACACGCCTTTGACCACGCCCGGACCCTTACCCAAGTCACACTGTTCAAGCGATGCGTTTTTGGGGCCGCGCTTTTGTTTCCATACGTCTTCACCTTTGGCGACGAACAGGTCGGCGGGGTTACCGTCCTGGAGCATCTCACGGTACTCATCAATGCTCTGACTGGCCGACTTCTGGGCCCAGACCGGAGCCACAGACAGCGCCAGGGACGCTGCAATGGTTAGGGTTGAAAGCTTTTTCATTGTCACCTCTAGGTGTTGTTGTTGGAAACGAAAAAGGGTGAAGTGTACGGAACTTCACCCTTGAAAACGAGCGTCGTATCAGGCGACAGTCGTTTCGTCAGTGCGGGACTCGCCCTTGTTGTCCTTCCAAGTGATGGCCACTTTATCACCCGCCTTGGCGCCTTTGAGGTTGAATTCAAGGAAGGGGTTTTTGGACACAGACGGGCCCCACTCGGCGGTCATGACGACCTTGCCGTTCAGGCTGGCGCTCACGTCCTGGATGAAGTGGGCGGGCACCAGGTTGCCGGAAGCGTCTTTACGCTGGCCGGATTCCATCTCGTGGCTCATCAGCACACGAACGTTGGCAACATTGCCGGTGGCTTTAGCACGGATGCGCATTGGATCTGCCATTTTGAACTCCTGAATCTATTCAAATAAATCGGTTAAGAACTGTGAATTTGTTGTGGGGCCAATCAGCCGCCGCAACCACCCAGAGTGACCTTGACTTCTTTCTTGGCGTAGAAAGCCTTGCCGTCGTTCATGATGGCCACTGCGTACACGTCAGAGGACTGGCCCATCTTGGCACGGACGGAAAATTGGGCTTCCACGTTGTCGTTCACATTGAACAGCGCCACCATGGCGGCAGGGTTCTTTTCAACCAGCACCAGGATCTGCTTGACGCCGGCCAGGGTCGAACCGGCCTTCAGGGGCACGACAGCGCCGTTTTCAGCGATGTCAGGGCCACCAATGGACACGTCCTTGCTTTCAGCCAAGCTAGAACCACCCAGGGCTTTGACCACATCTTGAGCGGTCTTGGCCTGGAAGGCGGCGTTGTTGTAGGCCTGGGCAAATTGAGGGAAACCAGCGGTGGCCAGCAGACCGGCAACGACTGCGCTTTGCTTGAGTGTCTCGCGACGGTTTTGCATCTGAAATCTCCTTATGTTCGAGTGATGCTATTAAAACAGGTTCAGCATGTCATCGGGAATGTCCCCAACTTATTTGCTGGCCCCCTTGGAAATCCATTCGGCAATCGCCCTGGCGTCGGCCTCGGGCAAGGTCTGTGGCGGCATGGGGATAGCCCCCCATACGCCCTGACCGCCGGCCTTGATTTTGCCAACCAGGTAATCCACCTTGCCTGCGTGCTTCTTGGCCACTTCGTTGAAGCCAGGACCCACGACTTTCTTGTCAACGCCGTGGCAGGCCGTGCAACTGTATTTGTTCAGCAACGCAATGGCCGCCTTGGCCTCATTGTTGGCTTCAGCCTTGGGGGCTGCTGGCTTTGCAGCTGGCGCAGGGGCATCTCCAGCCTTGCGCTCCGGCATCGTGGTATCCGCACCTTTTTGCTGACCCACCAGACGGTTTTGCTCAGCCAGGTTGCCGTGGGCATTGCGTGCGTAATCCGGCAAGATGGACGCCAGCTTGGGCTCGGGCGTGCAGTTGGTCATGCAGATCTTGTTGTGGGTGTCGGGCTTGTTGTAGTCGCCACCAAACTCCTTGCCAGGCCACATGGCGTGCTTGGTTGTCATGCCATTGCGGTTAGGCATGCGGTTTTGCACTTCGCCAATGTTTTTGTCCGACAGCACGAAGTCTTCAGGCACCACATTGGCCAAGCTCAGCAGGTAGGCCAGAACGCCATAAACTTCATCGGGTTTGAGCGTTTTGGGATTGGTCCAGGGCATTGCGCGGTTGATGTAGTCCCACAGCGTAGACACCGTGGCCACTTTCATGATGGTGGTCCGACCGGGAAAATCGTTACGTGCCAGGTTGGCCACGCGACCGGTTTTGATATCGTCTGCCGTGGTGCCACCAATCAGGGGGCTGAACACCTCGTTGGACTCGCCAAACACACCGTGACAGTGCGCGCACTTGGCTTCCCAGATGTCCTGGCCTTGCAGCACCGAGCCCGAACCTGCGGGCAGACCCTTGAAGTCGGGGCGCACATCGATGTCCCACTTGGCCACCTCGGAAGGGGTAGCAGCGCGGCCAATGCCCGGGAATGGGTTGGACTGTGCTGCCACCACACCCGCTGCAGCGAGCAGGGCCACCGTCAAAACGGCATTACGAAACCTGGACATTTTTCACCTCACCGTTTTCCTGCACCAACCACGA
>JALRIL010000144.1 GCA_023255445.1 Limnohabitans sp.
CAAGCGCCCACGTCCGATGCTGGCGCGGCGACGGGCGTGCGTCCCAGTGGCGTTGAAATCACCCAAGTCAAAAAACAAACCTTGCGTGACGATGCCGAGGCCGTGGGGACTTTGCGTTCGTCACAAAACGTGATGCTGCGCCCCGAAGTGGCGGGCCGTGTGTTGTCGCTGGGTTTTGCCGATGGCGCGCGTGTGCGCGCTGGCCAAGTGCTGGTGCAAATGGATGACACCTTGCAACGCGCAGAGGTGCAGCAGTTTCTGGCCCAGATGTCGATTGCCAAGGCCAACCACAAACGCAACCAAGAACTGGTGGCACAAAACTTCATCGCCCAGCGCTCACTCGACGAAAGTGCGGCCGCTTTGCAAGTGGCGGAGGCCCAACTGGGTTTGTCCTGCGCTCGCTTGGATCGCATGCGTTTGATTGCGCCGTTCAACGGTGTGGTCGGCATTCGCAATGTCAACGTGGGTGACTATGTGAAAGACGGCGCCGATCTGATCAATCTTGAAAACATCGGCAGCTTGTATGTGGATTACCGCTTGCCCGAGCGCTACCAAACCAAGGTGATGCCAGGCCAAACGATTGAGGTCAAACTCGATGCGTTCAGCGGCCGACTGTTCAAAGCCAAGGTCGAAGCGGTGGACCCTTTGATTGACGCGAATGGCCGCTCCATCGGCGTGCGTGCGGTGTTGGCCAATACGGCGGGTGAGCCCATCGCTGCTGCGGGTGGCAAAGGCCCAGCGGCACAGGCGGCCAGCGCGCCCGTTGCCTCGGCTTCAGCCCCTGCCGTCGCGGCTAAACCAGCGGCATCTGCACCTGTGGTTGCCTCTGCGGCGAACCGTGGCGTTGCTTTGCCATCCCCTCAGAGTTTGGGTTGCCCCAGCAATGCGTTTGATCGCACGCGCGTGAATGCGGGGGGTGAACAAAATGGCCCCTTGCGTCCGGGCATGTTTGCACGTGTGACGGCGGTTTTTTCTGTGAAACCCAATGCCTTGATCGTGCCGGAAGAGGCCATCGTGCCGCAAGGTGGCAAGCAGTTTGTCATCAAAGCTGTGGCTCCTTCTGAGTTGCCTGCGCCTGCTGCTAGCGCTTCGACTGCTGCGGCAAGTGCCCCTGTTTTGCCGCCCGATACCAAACTGGTGTCTCAGCGCGTGGAAGTGAAATTGGGCTTGCGCCGTGGTGGCCAAGTGGAGATCACCGAGGGCTTGGCTGAAGGCGACACCATCGTGGTCGCAGGTCAGCAGCGTTTGCAAAAAGATGGCTCGCCTTTGCGCGTGGTTGAGTTGGGCCGTGGTCCAGCCAACCCAGCATCAGCGCCTGCATCAGGTGCAGCTTCTGGCGCATCGGGGGCTGATGCCGCCAGTGCCGCCAGTGCCGCCTCTCAAGCCGCCAGCCGCTAACCCGAACGCAAAGAGCTCACATGCAGTTGCCTGAGATATCCATTCGCCGCCCGGTGTTCGCCACCGTGCTGTCGCTGCTCATCGTGTTGGTGGGTGTGGTGTCGTTCACCCGCTTGAACGTGCGCGAGTACCCCAAGATTGACAACCCCGTGGTGACGGTGGAGACCAAATACACCGGCGCGTCCAGCGCGGTGGTGGAGTCGCAAGTGACCAAGGTGCTGGAGGATTCTCTTTCTGGCATTGAAGGTGTGGACGTCATCACCTCATTGAGCCGTCAAGAGCAAAGCCAAATCACCATCAACTTTGTGCTCTCGCGTGATGCCGATTCAGCCGCCGCCGATGTGCGCGACAAAGTCAGCCGCGTGCGCCAGCGTTTGCCGCAAGGCATTGACGAGCCGGTGATTGCCAAGGTTGAGGCCGATGCCTTCCCCGTCATTTGGTTGTCGTTCAGCGCTGACACCTTGAACGTGTTGCAGCTCACCGGCGGCGCTGTGTCCCGAAACGTGCACCTTGGCATTTCCCTTGTGCACCACGTTGGCACCCAATTTGGTCAAGCGGTCAATCACTCGGTAAACGGCATTCTCATTGCCTGGGATCAGCGAACTTGCGAGCAACACTGTGTCGCGCTCGGAGACCGAAATCTGGTGGTCGCGGTTAGCGATGCGGGAGAGCACCGCCATCGGCTCACCCTGGCTACCGGTGGACATAAAGACCAGCCGATCATCTGGAATTTGATCTGCTTCAGAGAGATCCACGAGTGCGCCATCGGGAACGTTGAGGTAGCCAAGCTCCTGAGCGATGCCCATGTTTTTGACCATGCTGCGACCGACCAGTACCACCTTGCGACCGTTGAATATCGCGGCGTCAATGACCTGCTGCACGCGGTGAACATGGGATGCAAAGGATGCTACGACCACCTTGCCCTCGGTCTTCGCGATCACCGATTCAATCACCGGACCGATTTCTCGCTCAAGCGGAGTGAAACCCGGGACATCGGCATTCGTGCTGTCCACCATGAACAGATCCAGACCCTCGTCGGCAAGGCGAGCAAAGGCGTTTAGGTCGGTCAGACGACCATCAAGGGGCAACTGATCCATCTTGAAATCGCCAGTGGCCAGCACCGTCCCGGCCGAGCTTCGGATTGCCACCGCGAGCGAGTCTGGGATCGAGTGGTTGACCGCAATGAATTCAAGGTTGAAAGGTCCTAGCTGCTCGCGCATGCCCTCCCGCACGGTGTGGGCAAGGGGTGTGATGCGGTGCTCACGAAGCTTCGATTCCACAAGTGCCAGCGTGAGCTTCGACCCCAGGATTGGGATGTCGGAGCGCATCTTGAGTAGGTAGGGCACTCCCCCGATGTGATCCTCATGCCCGTGGGTTAGCACCAGGCCGATGACCTGGTCCAGTCTTCCCTCCAGATAGCTCAGATCCGGCAAAATCAAATCCACACCCGGCTGAGTCTCCTCAGGAAACAGCACGCCGCAATCCACAATCAGAATCTGATTGTCCAGTTCGAACACGGTCATGTTTCGACCGATTTCTCCAAGACCACCGAGCGGAATGATCCGCAGCGTGCCGGAGTCGAGCTGGGGTGGGCTGGCCAGTTCCACTATCGGGTTGTTCCCGCCACCTTGGGCAGCGCACCGCCGGCGGCAGCGTTCCTATCAGGTCGGAAGTTGTCAAAGCTGACACCCGGGACCTCTAGCACCTGGTCAATACCGGCCTCAATCAGAGCCGCCTCGTGATCCTCTGGACCAACCAGCGGAAGGCGCACGCGTGGCGAGTTAATCTTGCCGAGGGCGTGCAGGACATACTTGGCGGCAACGGTTCCAGGAACATGGGTCATGATGGCCCGCTGCAGTGGCTCAAGGGCGTTGTGAACTTTGAGCGCGGCGTGAAAATCATTGGCGTTCGTGGCATCCACCATTTTTCGGTAGGCCTGCGGAGCAACATTCGCCGTCACACCGATCAGTCCCGTGGCGCCGATTGAAATGTGGGGCAGGACGTTCGAGTCGTCCCCGGAGAAATACATCAGACCCGTTTCCAGCATGAGCCTTGAGGCCTGTGCCAAATCGCCCTTGGCGTCCTTGATCGCAACGATGTTGGGATGCTTGGCGGCGCGATGGAAGGTGTCATAGGAGATCGCAACTCCGGTCCGGCCGGGAATGTCGTAGAGAATCACGGGCAGGTCGGTGACGTCGGCAATCAGGCGGAAGTGTGTCAGGATGCCGGCCTGGGTTGGCTTGTTGTAGTAGGGGGTAACCACCATCACGCCATCGGCCCCAGCTTTTTCGCTCGCCTTGTAGAGCTGGATTGCGTGCGCGGTTTCATTCGAACCGCCACCGGTGATGATTTTTGCTCGGCCCGCGGCAACCGACTTGCCCACCTCAACCAACTTGATTTTCTCGGCATCGGTCAGTGTCGAGGTTTCACCCGTGGTTCCGGTGACAACGACACCGTCGGCTCCGTTGGAAACCACGTAGTCAATGTGCTTCTCGGTGGCATCCCAGTCCACCTCGCCGTCGGCTGTCATCGGAGTGACCAGCGCGACCAGCACCTGACCGAATACATCTCGCTCTTTGCTAACCATCCCTAAAGCCTAGCGAAGATGATTGTCACGCACTAAGGGGCTACTCGACCGTTCTCGTTGAAGGCGGCGTAGCTCATTGGCATCAGCTCTGCCCAGAAGTCCTCCATCTTCTCCGCCACCATTTCGATTTCACGCTGCGGGAAGGAGGGAAAGTGAGTGCCCTCACGCTTGGTGCGAAGGCTTAGGAAGTTCATCAGCGAGCGAGAATTCATGGTCACATACATGCTCGAGTAGATGTTCAGCGGCAACACAATGCGGGCAACTTCACGAGCCACGCCAGCCTCGAGCATGCGCTGATAGGCCTCGTAGGCTGCCCTGGTGACCGCCATGGTCTCCTGCTGCACCAGCGCAAACTGCTCGGCCGTCCCGTCCACAAAATCG
>JALRIL010000025.1 GCA_023255445.1 Limnohabitans sp.
TGGCGCGCTTTCTGATCATGGAAAGTGAGGACGACTTCCCTGACAGCAACGAGGCCTTTGGCATCATCGACCCACCGCAGGACCTGATTGACCGGCTCATCCTCATCCACCAGGGTGGCGGTAAGCTCAACGGCAATCTGACGGATGTGGGCGCCATTGATGAGGTGCTGGTTGACCCCCGCGTGGTGCCGATGACCCCGCAGGCCCGGGCCACCTTTCGCTTGCTGGACCAGGAGTTGGTGGAGCGGCTGCGCACCTCGCGCGGCACCGGTTTTTCGTCCATCTTGGCGCGGATCGAGGAGAACGCCACCAAACTGGCACTCATCCGTGCGGTCTCGCGTGATCCCGTGGATCCGCAAATCGAGGATCACGATGCCGAATGGGGCATCAATCTGTCGCGGCACTGCGCTGAGCTCACGATCCGCGAGGCATCAGCCCGGGTGTCGGAGAACCAGGTGGAGTCGCACCACAAGAGGGCCATGCAGATCCTGCGGGACGCGGGCATGGCCGGCATGTCCAAGAGCGACTTCACCCGGCGCACCCAGTTCATGGACCATCGCCAGCGCGATGGCGTTTTGCGTACCCTGGCCGAGGCTGGACTGATCGAGACCATGGCCCTGCAAAGCAAGGGGCGCCCGGCCCAGTGGATCAAGGTCTTATGAGGTGCAGGCAGCGCCCCAAACGGGCAACTTCAGTTATTTCATCTTTCAAAGCCCCCACTAGAGATACACATATAAAAAAGTGGGGGCCTAGAGCCTCGCGCGCGCGAAGCCCAGCCCAGACAGAACCAGAGAGAAAGAGAACTAGATTGAAATATATAAATATTGAAATATCTCTCTACTACTCCTGGGCACCCTGTCTTGGCGTTGAAAGATGAAGTATTGAAATTTGTTTGAAGTCCATTGCGCACCGCATTGACTTCCCCGTAGCCGTAACGAAACCGGACATGAGGGAGCCGCACCAGCCCTGACCCGGCGGTGCCAGGGCTCCTCCAGGTCGCTTGAACAAGTTGGCAACAGCGCTTGTTCGCATCCTTGGAGGACTCCCCATGCATCAACACACCAACGACACACACCACGCCACACTGCAGGCCACACCACGGGCGATCCTGGCGCTGGACCTGGGCACCACCACCGGCTGGGCATTGCGCTTGGCGGACGGCTCTGTCCATCACGGCTTTGTCAGCTTCAAGCCCCAGCGCTTCGAAGGTGGCGGCATGCGCTACCTGCGCTTTCGCCGCTGGCTCAGTGATCTGCTGGCGACGACCGCCTCAGGCAGCAACGCATCGGGCATTGGCGCCGTTTATTTCGAGGAGGTGCGCCGTCACCTTGGCGTGGACGCTGCGCACGCCTACGGCGGCTTCCTTGCCACCCTCACCAGTTGGTGCGAGCACCACCAAATTGCCTACCAGGGTGTTCCGGTGGGCACCCTCAAGCGTCATGCCACCGGCAAAGGCAATGCAGGCAAGGTCGAGATGGTGTCGGCCATGAAAGCACGTGGTTATGTGGTGGCGGACGACAACGAGGCCGACGCCCTGGCGGTTCTGGACTGGGCCTTGGCGCAAGATGGACCTGGCACATCTGGCGATGAGCAGCCCACGGGAGGTGCCCGCCATGGCTAAAAAACCGCTCACCCAACCCCTGGAGCATGGTAGCGTCGTGCGTCTCTCGGGTGGCCGCCTGGCCGAATGGAACAGCCTGGCAGAAGCCGGCACGAGTTACAGGACCGAGCACTTTCGCTGCATCGACTCCCTGGGCATCTTGCTGCGCAACGGCTCCATCACTGCGCAAATGCACGACGCCGGTCAGGACTTTAATCGCACCTTTGTCTTTGCCCAGATGGACCCAGCTGGTGCGCCACCGCTCACCCGCATTCCCGGTGGCCAGTGGCAAGGCAGCAT
>JALRIL010000042.1 GCA_023255445.1 Limnohabitans sp.
ACTCCAGCGTCACGTACCCCTCCCACTCGGGCTCAAACGGGGTTACGTTAACGATGATGCCGCAGCGCGCGTAGGTGCTTTTGCCCAGGCAAATGGTGAGCACGTTGCGCGGAATGCGAAAGTACTCGACGGTGCGCGCCAGCGCAAAGCTGTTGGGCGGAATGATGCAGACATCGGCATTGATGTCCACAAAGCTTTTTTCATCAAAGTTCTTCGGGTCCACCACCGTGCTGTGGATGTTGGTGAAGACCTTGAATTCGGGGGCGCAGCGGATGTCGTAGCCATAGCTGCTGGTACCGTAGCTGACGATTTTCTGGCCATCGGCATTGTGCCTGACCTGACCGGGCTCAAACGGCTCGATCATGCCGTGTTGCTCAGCCATACGGCGGATCCACTTGTCGCTCTTGATGCTCATGAAAATGCTCCGGTTTGTCGCGATTGTAGGCAATCGGACAGCCGCCCCACCGATAATCGCGTCCACCCTAACCTTTAAACGCTATTTCCTATGAAAAAAATCCTGCTTCTCGGCTCGGGCGAACTGGGCAAAGAATTCGTCATCAGCGCCAAGCGTCTGGGCTGCCATGTGATCGCCTGCGACAGCTACGCGGGCGCCCCCGCCATGCAGGTGGCCGACGCGCACGAAGTGTTCAGCATGCTCGACGAGGCAGCCCTGCGCGCCGCCATTGCCAAACACCAGCCCGATTTGATCGTGCCCGAGATTGAAGCCATCCGCACCGAAGTGCTGCTGGACGTCGAACAAGAAGGCTTTGAGGTCATCCCCAGCGCCCGCGCCGCCAACCTGACCATGAACCGCGACCGCATTCGCGACGTCGCCGTCGGCCTGGGCGTGCGCACCGCCCGTTTTGCTTATGCCGAATCCAGCGATGGGCTGCTGGCGGAGGCCCGCGCCATTGGCTTTCCTGTCGTGATCAAGCCGGTCATGAGCTCCTCGGGCAAAGGCCAGAGCGTGGCCCACACCGAGGCCGACATCCAGGCCAGCTGGGACTACGCCTGCGCCGGCATGCGCGGTGACCGCCAGAAAGTCATCGTTGAAGAATTCATCCGCTTTGAATACGAGATCACCCTGCTGACCGTGCGTCAACGCAAAGGGCCAACCCTGTTTTGCCCACCGATTGGCCATGTGCAAGAGCGCGGTGACTACCAGTACAGCTGGCAGCCCCAGCCCATGAAGCCCGAGTTTTTACAGGCTGCGCAAGCCATGGCCGACAAAGTCACGGCCGATTTGGGCGGCGCCGGTATTTTTGGAGTGGAGTTTTTCGTCACCCAAGACGAAGTGATCTTCAGCGAACTGAGTCCGCGTCCGCACGACACGGGCATGGTCACCCTGATCAGCCAGAACCTGAGCGAATTTGACCTGCACGCCCGCGCCGTGCTGGGCCTGCCGATTCCACTGATCGAAGCTGTGGAAGGCGCCAGCGCTGTGGTGCTGGCCGAAGGCGCTGGCAGCAACCCCACCTTCACCGGCGTGGAAGCCGCCCTGAGCGAACCGGGTGTAGACGTGCGCATTTTTGGCAAACCCACCACACGCCCCTACCGCCGCATGGCCGTGGCCCTGGCCAAGGGCCCGGATGCCCTGGCCCGAGCACGCGCGGCTGCGGCCAAGATCAAGGTGCATACGCAGGCTTGATACCTGCCTGAAGCCCCGGCGCAGCCGGGGCTGGACCATCACTTGTTGATGCGCCCCACCACGCCTTCGACGAGGTAATTCATGTTCAGGATCTGCTCGTCGCTCAGTCTGGCCCCCTTGGCCAGCACGGTGCGACCTTCGTTGTCCACGATCGGCCCAGTGAAGGGCTGCAGCTTGCCAGCGCCAATGTCTTTCTGACGCGCCAGCACCTCATCCTGAACTTTTTGGGGAACCTTGGGGCCAAAGTCGCCCACGCGGATCATGCCCTCGCGCACGCCGCCCCACACACTGCCGCTCTTCCAGCTGCCGTCCATCACGGCCTTGACGCGGCGCGTGTAGTAGTCACCCCACTGGTGCGTGACGGCAATGATTTGCGCATCGGGCGCCACCATGCGCATGTCCGAGTGATAGGCCACGGCCATCTTGCCGCGCTCTTGCGCTGCCGCCATCACGGCGGTGGAGCCCGTGTGGAAAGCGACCACATCTGCGTTTTGATCAAACAGGCTCATGGCCGCCTCGCGCTCTTTGGGGGGATCAAACCAGGCGTTGAGCCACACCACTTTGACGGTGGCTTTGGGATCCACTGAACGCATACCCAAGGTGAAGGCGTTGATACCCTGCAGCACCTCTGGAATCGGAAAGCCCGCCACATAGCCCGCCACATGGGTCTTGCTCATGCGGCCCGCGGCAATACCCGCCAGATAACGACCTTCGTAGTAGCGTGCATTGGAAGCCGCCACATTGGCGGCCGTCTTGTAGCCGGTGACCGACTCGAACTTCACATGCGGAAAATCCTTGGCGACTTTGAGCGTGGGCTCCATATAGCCAAAGCTGGGCGTAAATATGATCTGGTTACCCTGCGCCGCCAGGTCGCGGATCACGCGCTCGGCATCCGCGCCTTCGGCCACATCGGCCACAAACGTGGTTTTGACTTTGTTGCCCAGCGCCTTTTCGACAGCCTTGCGGCCCTCGTCATGCTGCCGGGTCCAGCCCGCTTCGGTGATGGGCGAGACGTACACAAACGCCGCCTTCACCGGCTCCGCAGCCATGGCAGAAGAGATCAAGGAAAAGGGAGAAATAAAACAGGCGACCGCGAGCGCGGCTGCGAGGTTTTTGTACATGGTAGTCCTCTACATGGCCCCGGTGGTTGGACAAAACAAAACCCGCCGGGGCGCGGGTTTTGCACAATTCTACCGCCTGGGCATCAATCGTGCTCGGCAAACCGTTCAAACACCAGTTTGAGCTCGTGCATCCAGCGATGCTTGTCGTCTTCGCTGGCAAAGCTCGCCTCAAGACTGTTGGCCGCCAGACGGTAGGCCTGCGGTGCGCCAAGCTGCAGGGCAGCAAAGGTTTGAAGGTAGTTCTCCAGCAGGTAGCCGCCAAAATAAGCCGGGTCGTCAGAGTTGATCGTCGCGCGTACGCCAGCATCCAGCATCTGCCCTAAATTGTGGTCGCTCAATTGTTTGAACACGCAAAGCTTCAGGTTGGACAGCGGGCACACGGTCAGCGGCATTTGCGTGTCCACCAGGCGCTGCATGAGCGCAGCGTCGTGGATGGATTGCACGCCGTGGTCGATGCGTTCAACCTTGAGCACATCCAGCGCACGCCACACATACGCCGGCGGCCCCTCTTCACCGGCATGGGCCACCACATGCAGCCCCAACGCTCGCGCACGGGAAAAGGCGCGAGCGAACTTTTCGGGTGGGTGTCCCACCTCGCTCGAATCCAGGCCCACGCCAATGAAATGCTCGCGCCAGGGCAGGGCCTCTTCCAGGGTCTCCAACGCATCCTCTTCAGACAAGTGGCGCAGAAAGCACAGGATCAGGTCAGCACTGATGCCCAGCCGACTGTGGGCATCGGCGCAGGCACGGCTCAGCCCCTCCATCACCGCGCCCATGGCCACGCCACGCGCCGTATGGGTTTGCGGGTCAAAAAACAGTTCGGCGCGTACGATACCGTCGGACTTGGCTCGCTCAAAGTAGGCCCATGCCATGTCATAAAAGTCCTGCTCGTGCAGCAGCACGCTGGCCCCCGCGTAGTACAGGTCCAGAAAACTTTGCAGGTTCGAGAAGGCGTAAGCCGCACGCAGCGCTTGAACATTGGCATAAGGCAGTTGCACGCCATTGCGCTGGGCCAGCGCAAAAATCATTTCGGGTTCGAGCGAACCTTCAATATGAATGTGCAATTCAGCCTTGGGCATGGCCTGCAGCAACTCGGGCATGCGGTGCGGGGCGATGGCGTGAACTTTGAACATGACTCACTCCTGAAAAAAAGGGCTGCCGAAGCAGCCCTTGTTCAGACACTCGCAGGCAGATTACTTGCCGCCAGGGATCTTGCCTTCCACGCCTTTGACGTAGAAGTTGATGCCGCCCAGGAAGCCGTCATCGGCCACTTTGTCCTTGGCCAGCACTTCCTTGCCATCCTGACCCAGGATGGGGCCCTTCCAGATTTCAAAGCTGCCGTCCTTCAGGCCGGCTTTGACTTCGTCGAGCTTGGCCTTGGCGTCAGCGGGCACATCGGCAGCTACAGACACGAAGTCAATAGCGCCTTCTTTCACGCCCCACCATGAAGCCTGGTTGCCCGCCCACTTGCCGTCGAGCGCATCACGCACGGCCTTGACGTAGTAAGGGCCCCAGTTGATCACGGCCGAACCCAGGTGGGCTTTGGGGCCGTAGGCGCTCATGTCGCTGTCCCAGCCAAAGGCACGCTTGCCCATTTTTTCGGCGGTTTGCAGCACGGCGCTGGAGTCGGTGTTTTGCATCAGCACGTCAGCGCCACCGTTGATCAGCGACGTCGCAGCTTCGGTTTCCTTGGGTGGGTTGAACCAGTCATTGACCCAGACCACTTTGGTCTTGATCTTGGGGTTGACCGACTGCGCACCCAGGGTGAAGGAGTTGATGTTGCGGATCACCTCGGGAATTGGGATCGAAGCGACCACACCCAGGGTGTTGGTCTTGGTCATCTTGCCGGCCACCACGCCAGCCATGTAGGCGCCCTGGTAGGTGCGGCTGTCGTAGGTGTTCATGTTGGCGGCGCGCTTGTAGCCGGTGGCGTGCTCGAACTTGACATCGGGGGTGTCGCCCGCGACTTTGAGCATGGGCTCCATGTAACCGAAGGTGGTGCCAAAAATAAGCTTGTTGCCTTGCGAGGCCATGTCGCGGATCACGCGCTCGGCGTCAGCGCTCTCGGGCACGTTTTCCACAAAGCTGGTGACCACTTTGTCACCGAATTCTTTTTCCACGGCTTTGCGGCCGTTGTCGTGTGCAAAGGTCCAGCCGCCATCACCCACGGGGCCCACGTAGGCGAACGCCACCTTCAGGGGCTCAGCCTTGGCCGGGGCTGCTGCAGCTGCAGGCGCCTCTTCTTTTTTGCCACAGGCCACCAAGGCTGCAGCGGTCACGGCCGTGATGGCCACCATCTTGATGATGGAACGCTTGGAAACGTCAGTCATGTCAGTTCCTTTAAGAACAAGGTAAAAAAAGCGGACAAACGGTTCATTATGAACCGGGATGGAACGGTTTTCCCAACGATGCGGGCATGTTGATGCGGATCCAGGTGGGGTTACGCGAAATGAGCGCGAGCACCACGATGGTGGCCACATAGGGCATGGCCGACAGCGCCTGGCTGGGAATTTGCACCCCCATGCCCTGCAGGTGAAACTGCAGCATGGTCACACCGCCAAACAGGTAAGCGCCCAGCAAGACCCGTGCCGGGCGCCAGGTGGCAAACGTTGTCAGGGCCAGCGCAATCCAGCCTTTGCCGGCGACCATGCCTTCGACCCACAGCGGGGTGTAGATGATGGAGATGTACGCCCCGGCCAGGCCACACAGCGCCCCACCGGCCACCACCGCCGCCAGGCGGATGCGGCGCACCGAGTAGCCCAGCGCATGCGCCGATTCGGGAGATTCGCCCACCGCACGCAGCACCAGACCGGTGCGGCTTTTGTACAAAAACCAGATCAGGCCCGCTGCCAGCGCCATGGCCAGATACACCAAGGGGTGCTGCCGGAACATGGCTGTGCCGATCCAGGGCAAGTCGCCCAGAACAGGTACGGAGAAATGCGGACGGGGCGGCAGCTTTTCCTGCACATAGGCAATGCCCGCAAAGGCCGAGAAGCCGACACCGAACAGGCTCAGGGCCAGACCTGTGGCGTATTGGTTGGTGCCCAGCCAGATGACCAGCAGACCAAAAATGGCGGCCATGAGGGCCCCGGCGCCCATGCCCGCGGCAAAGCCCAGCCAGTCGTTGCCGGTGTGCACCACCACAGCAAAGCCGGCAATGGCGGCGCACAGCATCATGCCTTCGGCGCCCAAGTTCACGATGCCTGATTTTTCGTTGATCAGCAGCCCCAAAGCCGCCAGCGCCAGCACGGTGCCAGCGTTGAGCGTGGAGGCTACAAGCAGTGCGTAGGTTTCCATGTCACTGTGCTCCTTGCTTGCGCACCCAGCGCAGGCGGTACATGACCAGGGTGTCGCACGCCAGCAGGCAAAACAGCAACAAGCCCTGGAACACACCGGTGATGGATTTGGGCAGGCCAATGCGCGATTGCGCCAGCTCACCACCAATGTAGAACATGCTCAGCAACACTGCAGAAAACACCATGCCCACCGGATGCAGACGCCCCACAAAAGCCACGATGATGGCGGCAAAGCCGTAGCCCGCAGGCACATAAGGCGTCAGCTGCCCCAGCGGGCCCGCCACCTCCAGTGCACCTGCCAGACCAGCAGCGCCGCCAGACACCAGCAGCGCTGTCCACAGGGCTTTGCGCGACGAGAAACCGGCATAACGCGCCGCATCGGGCGCAAGTCCGCCGACTTGCTGCGCAAAACCAGCGCGGGTTTTGAATAAAAACACCCACAGCACACCCACCCCAACCAGCGCCAGCAGCAAGCCGATGCTGACACGCGATCCCGTCATCAGGCGGGGCACCATGGCCATGGCTTCGAAGGTTTTGGTCTGTGGAAAGTTGTAGCCTGCCGGGTCTTTCCAGGGGCCATACACCAGGTAACCCAACACCATTTGCGCCACGTACACCAGCATCAGGCTGACCAGGATTTCGCTGGCATGAAAACGGTCACGCAACAAGGCCACCAGGCCCGACCAGAACATGCCCCCGGCCGTGCCAGCCAGCAGCACAGCCACGACGATCAGTCGGCTCGATTGGGGGTCGGCCATGAGGGCAACGCCAGAGGCAAAGATCGCTCCCATGACAAATTGCCCCTCGGCACCAATGTTCCAGACGTTGGAGCGAAAGCACACGGCCAAGCCCAGCGCAATGATCAGCAGCGGTGTGGCCTTGACCATCAGCTCGCCCAAGGCATACGCGTTTTTGACAGGTTCCCAAAAGAATATTTGCAGGCCACGCACGGGGTCCTTGCCCAACAAGGCAAACAAGGCCATGCCCATCAGCACCGTCAGGGCCAGCGCCAGCAAAGGCGATGCCCAGGTCCAGAGACGAGAACGCTCAGGGCGCGCTTCAAACCGCAGCATGGTGCGCCTCCCACAAACCACTCATCCACGCGCCAATCGTTTCGGTATTGGCCTCGCTGCGCGGCATGCTGGGCGACAGGCGCCCCTTGGCCATGACGTGCAGGCGGTCGGCAATTTCAAACAACTCATCAAGCTCTTCGCTGACCACCAGCACGGCGCAACCCGCGTCGCGCAGGGCCAGGATTTCGGCACGAATTTGCGCTGCGGCGCCCACATCCACCCCCCAGGTGGGTTGCGAAACAATCAACAGGCGGGGCTGCGCACTGATCTCGCGGCCCACAATGAACTTCTGCAAATTGCCCCCCGACAGGGACCGGGCAGCAGCACCCGCACCGGCGGCCTTGACCTTGAAGCGCTCAATGATGCCTTGCGCCTGTGCCTGCAGCTTGCGGCCTTGAATCCAGCCGGCAGATGACACCGACTCGGTGCGTGTGAGCAGCAGGTTGTCGGCCAGGCTCATGGACGGCACAGCGCCCCGCCCCAGGCGCTCTTCGGGCACAAAGTGCAGGCCCAGCTTGCGTCGGTGCGCCGGGCCCAGATGGGCCACAGGCTGCGCGTCCATGCGGATGCTGGTCTGCGGCGCGCGCGTGTCTTCGCCCGACAGGGCCCACAGCAATTCACGCTGACCATTGCCGGACACGCCCGCCAGGCCCACCACTTCGCCGCTGCGCACCTGCAGCTCGATGCCGTTGAGGTTGACGCCAAACGGGTCTTCGGTCTTCAAGCTCAGCGCTTGCACCTGAAGCACCACGTCACCCGCCTGGCGCGGCACGGGCGCCAGCGCTGGAGGCTCGGAGCCGATCATCAAACGGCTCAGGCTGGCGTTGGATTCTTCGCGCGGGTCACACACGCCCGTCACCTGGCCGGCACGCATGACGGTGCAGGCGCTGCACAGGGCACGAATTTCGTGCAGCTTGTGGCTGATGTAGAGCAGGCTGCAGCCCTGCGCCACCAGTTGATGCAGCACGGCAAAAAGCTTATCCACCGCTTGCGGTGTCAGCACCGAGGTGGGCTCATCGAGAATGAGCAGTTGCGGGTCGGTGAGCAAGGCGCGGATGATTTCTACCCGCTGCATCTCGCCCACGCTGAGGGTGTGCACCGGGCGCTGCGGGTCCATGTCCAGGCCGTATTCACTGGCCTTGAGGGCAATGCGCTGGCTGACTTCGGCCAGGGTCATGGATTTATCCAGACCCAGCCAGACGTTTTCGGCCACGGTGAGCGTGTCAAACAGGCTGAAGTGCTGAAACACCATGCTGATGCCCAGCTTGCGCGCCTGCTGCGGGTTGCGAATCTGCACAGGTTGACCGTTGAAAAACACCTCACCCTCGTCAGGTTTGACGGAGCCATAAATGATTTTCATCAGCGTGGATTTGCCGGCGCCGTTTTCGCCCAGCACAGCATGGGCCTGGCCGGGCAGGACGGTCAGCGACACATCGCTGTTGGCCACCACGCCGGGATAGCGTTTGGTCACATGGGCCAGCGACAGGCGCGGCGGGGGATTGGCAGACATCGGACTCCTTGGCAGGGCCCACCCATTTGGGCCCGTCAACTCACTAGCAAGATCACTGCCAGATTCTAATGAGCTCGGATGCCTTTTTTGGCCGTGTGTGGTGTCCGGATCTACCCTGCCATGCCTGACAATACGGTCATGAACGAGTCCACAGCAACAGACGCCTTTCATGACCCCGCGGCCGGCCAGCGCCAGGCCGTGCGCACGGCCATTGCCCGTTTCGTCCAGCAAGTCCGAGACGCCGGCCACGACTTTCGCGATCCACCCGAGGAGCCCACATCATGCTGCGGCCGAGGCTGCCAAGGCTGTGTCTGGGAAGGCTACGAGGCGGCCCTGACCTGGTGGTACGAAGAAGGCGGTGAATTGCTTGCCAGCTGACGCTGTGCACAGCACGGCACGTTAGGCCAGACCTTAATAGCCCGCGAGTTCGCGAAGCGCCTGCGGGTTAGGCAACCCCAGTACCCGCCCGGCGCCAGAAATGAGGTTTTTCTCGCGCAAATGACGCAATACACGCGAGAAGGTTTCGGGGGCCATGCCCAGTTGAGCGGCAATCAGGCGTTTGCGCTCGCGCAGCACCACCCCCAGGCCTTGCCCCGAGGGCTCGGCGTGTTGCAGCAACCACTCGGCGCAACGGGCATCGGCGTCCTTGGCCAGGCGGCTGATGGCCAGCTCCAGCTGCTGGCGTTGCGCGAGGGCGAGGTCGCGCATCAGCTCACGCGAGGCGGCTGGCCACTTGTTGCAGCGGGACTGAAAGGCCTGCAGGGAGAGTTTTTCTGCGCGCACATCGGTGTCAGCCACCACATCGACCACATGGGGCTGATTGAGCAAGGCCGAGGCAGCCTCAAGCCACAACGGGCCTTGCTGCTTGCCCAGCTGCTGGACCATGCTGCGCTCATCCATCACGCCCAACCGCACCTGACCAGCATGCAGGTGCCAGACACCATCGGCCTTTTGACCACGGCGAATCAGCACCGTGCCAGCGGGCAAGGTGAGCGCATGGACGCCCTCGCAACGGGATTCAAGTCGTGTCATGTGGCCCACTGTGCCACGCCAGCCCCTCTGCAGTTTTGATGCACGTCAACCTCAGGGCTGCCCTTTGGCTGTCGTACCATCGCGGGCATGAGCACTTTGTTGATCCACCGAGCCCGTTGCATTGCCACCCAGGACGATGCCCAGACCGAACTGCAAGACGCCTCCATCCTGATCCGGGATGGACGTATCGAGCGCCTCTTTACTGCGGATGAACCGTTGGACGCCTGGCTGGTCCCGGGCGCTGTGGACGAGGTGATTGACGCGCGCAAGCACGTCGTCATCCCCGGCATGGTCAACACCCACCATCACATGGTGCAGTGCCTGACGCGGGCCATCCCGGGCGTGCAAAACGCCGAGCTGTTTTCGTGGCTGCAGGGGCTCTACCCCATCTGGTCCGGGCTGACGCCCGAGATGGTGTTGGTGTCCAACCAGATCGCCATGGCCGAGTTGCTGCTCAGCGGCTGTACCACCAGCAGCGACCACCTCTACATTTACCCCAACGGGATCCGTCTGGACGACAGCATTGAAGCGGCCCACACGATTGGCATGCGTTTTACGGCCACCCGCGGCAGCATGAGCGTGGGCGAAAGCCAAGGCGGCCTGCCACCGGACCGCGTGGTGGAAAAAGAAGACTTCATCTTGCAAGAATCGCGTCGCTTGGTCGAGACCTACCACGACGCCAGCCATGGCGCGATGCTGCAGGTGGCGCTCTCGCCATGCTCACCCTTTAGCGTGAGCCAGGATTTGATGCGCGAGTCGGCCAAGCTGGCGCGCGCCTACCAAGTGCGTTTGCACACGCACCTGGCGGAAAACGACCATGACATTGCCTACACCCGCGAAAAGTTCAATTGCACGCCTGCGCAGTACGCGCAAGACCTGGGCTGGGTGGGCGACGATGTGTGGCACGCCCACTGCGTCAAGCTCGACGACGAAGGCACGTACCTGTTTGCCAAAACCCGCACCGGCATTGCACATTGCCCGTGCAGCAATATGCGCTTGTCCAGCGGCATCTTGCCGCTGCGCAAAATGCTCGATGCTGGCGTGCCCATTGGCCTGGGCGTGGACGGCAGCGCCAGCAACGATGCGGCGCACATGCTCAATGAGGCGCGCCAGGCCATGTTGCTGGCCCGCGTGGGTCGCGCCCTGGACGATTTTGGCTGCGACCACGGCCCCGCCGAAATGACACCGCGCGACAGCCTGCGGGTGGCCACCCGTGGCGGCGCGCAGGTGCTCGGCCGTGCACACGACATTGGCCAGATTCGCGTGGGTTACTGCGCCGACCTGGCCCTATTCCGTACCGACACCCTGGCCATGGCGGGCGGCGCCATCCACGACCCGGTGGGCGCACTCATGTTGTGCGCCAGCCAGAATGCGGACTACACCGTCGTCAACGGCCTCGTGGTGGTTCGCGAAGGTCAGCTCACCACGGTCGACCTGGGCCCCTTGATCGAGCGCCACAACCAGCTGGCTCGGCAACTGGCACTGGCAGCACGCTGATCATTGGATGAGGCCACGTCAAAACTGCTTGCACTGGTCAGGCCGCAGCGCAGTGCCTACACTGGCGGCATGATTCAAGGTCTCGTACAACTTTTCATTTTCCAGGCCCTGGGCGAATTGCTCTCGCGCTTTGCGCTGCCCTTCATTCCCGGCCCGGTGCTGGGCCTGGTGGCATTGCTGGTCTTTTTGGCGGTGCGCGGTCGCGTGCCCGTTCACATGGACACGGTGGGCAGCACCATCTTGCAGCACCTGGGGTTGCTGTTCATTCCGGCCTCAGTGGGCGTGGTGCTGTATTTGCCACTTCTGCGGGCCAATGCCTGGGCCATCAGTACTGCCTTGCTCATCAGCGTGGTGGCCACGGTGGCCGTAACCGCTGTGGTGCTCAAGGCCTTCAGCCCCAAGGACTGAGCCGTGAACACGCCCTTGCCCCCCATATCCGAAATCTGGGTCTACCTCTCGGGCAGTCCCCTGCTGGCCCTCGTGCTCACGCTCAGTGCCTATTGGCTGGGTCTGGCCGTCTACGAGCGCAGCCAGCGCAACCCGTTGGCCAACCCGGTGTTGATGGCAGTCGTGCTGGTCACCGTGAGCATTGAGTTGCTGGACATGCCTTACGCCAAGTACTTTGAGGGCGCACAGTTTGTGCACTTTCTGCTGGGCACGGCCACGGTGGCGTTGGCCATTCCGATTTACAAGGGCTTTGCCTCGCTCAAAAGTCGTATGGGTGTGTTGATGCTGGCGCTGATGGCGGGCGGCATGACCTCCATCCTCACAGCAGTAGGTGTGGCGCGTGCCCTGGGGGTGGATGCTTCGCTGGTGCGTGGGCTGGTGGCTAAATCCGTCACCGCGCCGATTGCGATGGGCATTGCCGAACGGGTACAGGCTTCGCCCACCTTGACAGCGATCTTTGCGGTGTGCACCGGCATTTTGGGCGCAGTGTTGGGCCGTTATGTGCTCAACGCCCTGAAGGTCACGGCCTGGTGGCAGCGGGGCTTTGCCTTGGGTGTGGCCGCGCACGGCATTGGCACATCACGCGCGTTCAGCGTGCACCCGCAGGCCGGCGCCTACGCCAGCCTGGGCATGGGCTTGCACGGCATTGTGGGTGCTGTGTTGATTCCCTACGCTGCAGCCCTCTGGATGTAAGGGCTGCAAGCCGCACACTCATTGCAGCGGTGCGCCGCCTTCGAACCAGCGCTTGATGAGCTGGCGCTCATCTTCAGTGATTTGCGTGGCGTTGTTCAGCGGCATTTGACGGGTCACGGCCACCTGTTGGTAGATGCCCTGGGCGTGGACCTTGATGGACTCGATCTGGTCAAAGCGAATGCCTTTCATTTGCGCAGCCTCACCGTGACACATGGTGCAGCGCTGAGCCAGCACGGTCTGCACCTGGGCAAAACTCACGGGGGCCTGGCTGGCTGCTGTTGGGGGCTGTGGCGCGGGCTTGAGCGCGACGATCACCCCGATCAGCAGCAGCACACCGACCACGGCAAAGGGCAACGGGTTCTTGGCACGCCCCAGGTGGTAGCCGTGGCGCTGCACAAAGAACTGACGGATCAGGGCGCCAGCGAACATCATCACAAACAGCAGCACCCAGCGGTGTTCGTGCGTGTACAGAAAGCTGTAGTGGTTACTCAGCATCGCGAAGATGACGGGCAGCGTGAAGTAGGTGTTGTGCACGCTGCGCTGCTTGCCGCGCTTGCCGTGGATGGCCAGTGCCGCTGCATCGTATTTCTCGCCGCTGGTCATGGCGGCCACCACCTTGCGCTGGCCGGGGATGATCCAGAAAAACACGTTGGCGCTCATGGCGGTGGCGATCATGGCGCCCACGAGCAAGAAGGCAGCGCGGCCAGCGAACAGCTGGTTCGCGGCCCAGGCAGCAAAGGCCACCACCACGATCATCAGGCTGGCCACAATGAGTTCACCGTTCTTTTTGAACCCGAACAGGCGGCAGATCGTGTCATAGATGAGCCAGAAGGCCACCAGAAAACCCACGGCCGCAAAACCGGCGGTGGACGGCGCCCAGTCCATGAGCGACTTGTCAATCAGGAAGGTGCCTGCGTTCCAGAGGTACAGCACGGTGAACAGCGCAAAACCGCTCAACCAGGTGGAGTAGCTTTCCCAATAAAACCAGTGCAGCTTGGTGTGGATCTTCTTGGGCGCAACCATGTACTTTTGCGGGTTGTAAAAACCGCCGCCATGCACGGCCCACATGGCCCCATCTACGCCTTTTTCGAGCAGGTCGGGCGAAGTGGGTTTTTGAAGGTTGTTGTCCAGAAAGACGAAATAAAACGACGAGCCGATCCAGGCAATCGCCGTGATCACATGCAGCCACCTGAGTAGCAGGTTGGCCCAGTCAAGCAAATACGCTTCCATGAGGGGTCTCCAACCTGCTCACCACCGCGGGCTCTGTGAGCAGTTTCATTGGGCCGCGAACAAGGTGTTGGTCTCAACACACCTGCGCCGCTGCGGCCAGTGCACTGAAGTGTATACAGTTTTTGTCTACCCTACCAGTATCGAACACTCAGGACAAACCCGTGCTGCGTTCAGGGCAAGGTTTGCAAGAGTTGTGCCGCCACCGACGCAGCAATCACTTCGGGCTCTTTGCCGGTGATGCCGGGCAGACCAATCGGGCAGGTGATGCGGTCCAGTTCGGCTTGCGTAAAGCCACGTTCCAGCAGGCGATGGCTGAAGCTGGCCCATTTGGTCTTGCTGCCGATCAGGCCCACAAAGGGCAGGTCATTGCGCTCGCGCAGGCGCTTGAGGCAGGCCAGCACAATGTCCAGATCCTCGGCATGGCTGAAACTCATGATCAGCACACGAGACTGCGGGGCCACATCCTGCACCGCGGCCTGCACCGGATTGGAGTGTTCGCACACAATTTGTGCAGGCACATCGACCGGGAACACCTCGTCGCGGCTGTCGATCCAGTGCACCGCAAACGGCAAAGGCGCCAAGGCCTGCACCAGCGCGCGCCCCACATGCCCCCCGCCAAACAGGGCCACGGGCACACGCCTTGCGGTCAGCTGGCTGCGCAACCGGGGCACATCAGCGGCCTGCACCGGCGCATAACCCAGATCCACCACGCCGCCGCAGCACTGGCCCAGACTGGGCCCGAGGACATGGCGCTCGGGCTGCTCGGGACACTGCCCAGACACCAGGATCTGCCGTGCACGCGCCATGGCGGCAAACTCCAGATGGCCGCCACCGATGGTGCCTGCACTGCCTTGGGCAAACACCAGCATGTGGGTGCCCACCTCGCGCGGTACCGAGCCACGGGTGTTCACCACACTGACGCAAACCGCCGGCTCGTACGCCAGACGGATCAAACCTTGTTCCAAATCGTTCACATGCCCTCTTTTTGATGAACTGGCTGTGCAAAAACGCATGCCGGTGCCACAATCAGGATTATGAATGCGACCCAGCTTTTTCCCGCCGTGATGCCGACGCCCTGCTGGCGTCGTACCTTGCAGGGGTTGGTCCTGGCCACGGCCATTGGCTTGGCCGGTTGTGCCAGCGGCCCCGGCAAGGAACAAGCGCTCAAGTGGCCTGACCTGCCCCAGGACACCCCTGCCCTGATCACCTCCAGTGCGGGGGACGCCAAGCAATATCGCATGGATGCTGCGCGGCATCTCTACGAGCACAACGGCAACCGGATTTTCAAGGGCAAGATGCCACCGTTGCTGTACGCGGTGGGCGTGCTCAATGTCGACATAGACAAACAAGGCAAGGTCCAGCAATTGCACTGGATGCGGGCGCCGCACCATGCCCCTGAGGTCATGGCCGAGATCGAACGCACTGTGCTGGCTGCAGCCCCCTACCCTGCGCCGCAGAAAATGGGCCACGTGACCTACACCGATGTCTGGCTGTGGGACCGCAGCGGCCGCTTTCAGCTCGACACGCTGACGGAAGGCCAGCGCTGAAGCCCCCATAACCCCGCACACAAAAAAGGGCCCTGAATGTTCAGGGCCCTTTTTGCTGGAGGCAAGCGCCTGGACTCAAACCGTCGCTGCGTCAGTCTTGGCCTTCTCGCAAGCCATCAGGATGCGCTCCGGCGTGGCCGGGGCGTCCATGTGCACGACCGCCTTGTGGCCGGCACTGGCCGCCACCGCGTCCTTGAGCGCAAAGAAAGCGGACAGGCCCAGCATCAACGGCGGTTCGCCCGTAGCCTTGCTGTTGAAGGGCGTGGGCTTGAGGTTCTGGTTGTCGAACAGGCTCACGTTGAAGTGTTCGGGCACATCACCGGCCACCGGGATCTTGTAAGTAGACGGGCCGTGGGTGAGCAGCTTGCCCTTCTTGTCCCAGATGCACTCTTCCATGGTCAACCAGCCCATGCCCTGGATGTAGGCACCTTCGATCTGGCCCTTGTCGATGGCCGGGTTGATGCTGCGGCCCACGTCGTGCACGATGTCCACGGCTTTGAGCCACCACTCGCCGGTGCGGGTGTCGATCTCGACTTCGCTCACGGCGGCGCCGTAGCAGTAGTAGTAGAAGGCACGGCCATTGAGCGTGGTGAAGTCGTATTTGATCTCGGGCGTCATGTAAAAGCCCGTCACCGACAGGCCCACGCGGTCCAGCCAGGCCTGCTTGGTCACGTCCGACCAGTTGACCGATTTGCCGCCGCCGTGCAGCTGGTTGTTGGCAAACGTGACCTCTTCGGCCGAGCAGCCCAGAATGCGCGCGGCCACGGGTTTGAGGCGCTCACGCATCTGCGCGGTGGCGTTCATGATGGCCGCACCGTTGATGTCGGCACCACTCGAAGCTGAGGTGGCCGAGGCGTTAGGCACCTTCTGCGAATCGGTGGCGGTGATGCGCACCTTGTCCACGCTGATGCCCAGACCGTCGGCGCAGACCTGCGCCATCTTGGTGTTCAGGCCCTGGCCCATTTCGGTGCCACCGTGGTTGCAGCTCACCGAGCCATCCATGTAGACCACCAGCAACGCACCGCCCTGGTTGAGGTGCGTGGCGGTGAAGCTGATAC
>JALRIL010000055.1 GCA_023255445.1 Limnohabitans sp.
TCAACATGGGCGCCATGGAAAACAAGGGCCTGAACATCTTCAACACCAAGTTTGTGCTGGCCAATCCTGCCACCGCCACCGACACCGATTACGCCAACATCGAGTCTGTGGTGGGCCATGAGTATTTCCACAACTGGACGGGCAACCGCATCACCTGCCGCGACTGGTTTCAACTCTCGCTCAAGGAAGGCCTGACGGTTTTCCGCGACCAGGAGTTCAGCCAGGACATGGCGCACGAGGCCAGCGCCCGCGCCGTCAAGCGCATTGAAGACGTGCGCGTGCTGCGCACGGTGCAGTTTGCCGAAGACGCGGGCCCCATGGCTCACCCGGTGCGCCCGGATCAGTACGTCGAGATCAACAACTTCTACACCGTCACCATCTACGAAAAAGGTGCCGAAGTGGTGCGCATGATGCAGACGCTGACCAGCCGCGAGGGGTTCGCCAAAGGCATGAAGCTGTATTTTGAGCGCCACGATGGCCAGGCCGTGACCTGCGACGACTTTGCGCAAGCCATTGCCGATGCCAACCCAGGCACCGCGTTGGCACAAAACCTGCCGCAATTCAAGCGCTGGTACAGCCAGGCTGGCACACCGCGCTTGCAGGCACGCGGTCAGTACAACGCGGCCGAGCGCTCCTACACACTGACGCTCAGCCAGAGCTGCCCGGCCACGCCTGAGCAGCCCGTCAAAGAACCGTTTGTCATCCCCGTCACGCTGGGTCTGTTGACCACCGATGGCCGCGCCCTTCCCCTGCAGCTGGCTGGCAGTCACGACAGCGCCGCGCAAACCACGCTGGTGCTGACCGAAACCAGCGCCAGCTGGACTTTTGTGAATGTGGACAGCGAGCCCGTGCCTTCGCTGCTGCGCGGCTTCAGTGCCCCGGTGCTGCTTGACGATGGGTTGAACACGCAGGCCCTCATGAGCCTGCTGGCGCATGACAGCGATGCGTTCAATCGTTGGGAAGCCGGCCAGCGTCTGATGTTGCAAGCGGCGCTCGATGCGCTGCGCATGCCAGCGCAGGGGTCGACCTCCCAGCCGCTGCCCACTGCATTGATCGACGCCTTGCGCGCTGTCTTGCGTCACCCACAGCTGGACGCCGCCTTCAAGGATCTGGCCCTGACGCTGCCGTCTGAAGCTTACATCGCCGACCAGCTCGAGAGTGTGGATCCACAACGTGTTCACACTGTTCGCGAAGCCATGCGTCTGCAGTTGGCCCACGCGCTGCAAGCCGATTGGCAATGGGCCCTGGACACCTATCGCTGCAACGGCGCTTACCAGCCCGATGCCTTGTCCAGCGGTCGCAGAGCCTTGAGTGGTTTGGCCATGACCATGTTGTGCCTGGTCGCCCAAACTCAAAACGATGAAATCATTGCGGGCAAGGTCTACCAGCAGTTCAAGGATGCGGCCAATATGACTGACCGTTTCAATGCATTGTCTGCCTTGGTCATCAGTGGCCATGCTTTGGCCCAACCTGCGCTGGAGCGTTTCCATGCCTTGTTCAAGGACGAGGCGCTGGTGATCGACAAATGGTTCGCCCTACAGGCGAGTGCACCCGATCGTGGTGGCGACATCCTGCCCAAGGTCCGCCAACTGATGCAGCACCCAGACTTCAACCTGCGTAACCCCAACCGGGCACGCAGCCTGATCTTCAGCTACTGCAGCGCCAACCCGGCAGCCTTTCACCGTAGTGATGCAGCAGGATACGTTTTCTGGAGCGAGCAGGTGCTGTCGCTGGATGCGATCAATCCACAAGTGGCTGCGCGCCTGGCCCGCGCCATGGATCGCTGGGCGCGTCTGGAGCAGCCTTACCGCGACGCCGCCAAGGTAGCTATTGAACGTGTCGCCGCCAAGCCCGACTTGAGCAATGATGTGCGCGAAGTGGTCAGCCGCGCATTGGCCAGTGCCTGAGTTTTTTGCAAGCCATAAGGAATTGCCATGAGCAGCAAAATTTCCCTTTCCCGCTACCTGGTCGAGCAGCAACGCAATAAAGGCAATATCCCAGCCGAACTGCGCTTACTGCTCGAGGTTGTAGCCCGTGCCTGCAAAGGCATCAGCCATGCCGTCAACAAAGGCGCCTTAGGCGGTGTCCTGGGCAGTGCGGACAGCGAAAACGTGCAAGGCGAGATTCAGAAAAAGCTCGACATCATCGCCAACGATGTGCTGATTGAGGCTAACGAATGGGGTGGCCACCTGGCGGCCATGGCCTCTGAGGAAATGGATCACATCCTGCCCGTGCCCAACCGCTATCCGCAAGGCGAATACCTCCTGCTGTTCGATCCGCTTGATGGCTCCT
>JALRIL010000083.1 GCA_023255445.1 Limnohabitans sp.
CCCAAGGCGCAGGCAGCCTCGTTCAGGTCCTGAACGAGCAAGGCCAGGCCGAGTCTGCGGACAATGCCGGCAAGATCCTCAAGATACTGGCGCCAGAAATCCGCTGATCACCACCAGCCCTTGGAGCCCAGGAAAAAGCCCGCCAAATGGCGGGCTTTTTCTTGGCTGAAGAGCCAGTGCAAAACACTGGCCTTCAAGAGCGAAGAATTACTTCTTCTCGCCTTCGGCAGCAGCAGGAGCTGCAGGAGCGGCGGCAGGCGCAGCAGCGTCAGCGGCAGCAGGTGCAGCTGCGGGGGTAGCGGCAGCGTCAGCGGGAGCGGCAGCAGGAGCGGGAGCAGCAGGAGCAGCAGCTTCTTCTTTTTTGCCACAAGCGGCCAGAGCAGCAGCAGCGATCAGGGTAGCCAGAACGAGAGATTTTTTCATTTTGAAGTCCTTGAAAGGATGTAGACAATTTCCGGAAATTGCCCGAGGTTTACACCTCGGTCCAAGCCAACCACAAGGTCGTGGTCGACTTGGTTCTGGATTCTAGCTGCGTTGAGAACTCTAAAAGAGCTGACATGAAACCTTCAGTTACAGAAATTTACGGGTTAGCCCTCAGAGGGTTTTCAACCAGCCGTTATCAGCCCAGTCCTGAAGGGCGGCCTGCGCATCTGCACTGAGCCTGGCCACCTCTGCAGCGGCAAGCTGGCGGGTATCAGCAAGATGGCGTAACCAACGGCCATCACGCCCGCCGACCCGGAAGCTGTCTCCGTTGATGTAAATCTGGTTGGCGTCGTACATCATGCGTGTACGTCGATCCAGCGCCACACCCTGGCTGACATCGAAGCCGACACCATCAAACCAGACACCGGATTTGGCCTGGGTCATGTATTCGCCCAGCAAGGTGTCCAGCCAACGCGGTTGATCGACCAGCTTGCGGACTGCCTGCGCCGCAAAGGCCTGCAACTGCACCGGTATGGCAGCCGGCTGCGACACCGCCAGCTGTTGGGGGTCGCGGTACATGGCCTCGCCCACCAGATCGACCGCCTCCTGCGCAAGACCGGACACCAGCTCGGCAGCCAACTCAGCTTCGTTGGGCGAACGAAACCCGATCGACCAGGTCATGCATTCACCCTCGGCAATGCCATCGTGCGCCCACTTCGGGGGCAGGTACAGCATGTCGCCCGGCTCCAGCACGAATTCCTCCTCCGGCACAAAGTTGTCCAGAATCTTGAGGGGCACACCCTCCTGCAAGCTCAGGTCTTTCTGTCGACCAATGCGCCAGCGACGCTTGCCGTGGGCCTGCAGCAGGAACACGTCGTAACTGTCAAAATGCGGGCCGACACCGCCCCCATCGGTGGCATAGCTGATCATCAAATCATCGAGCCGTGCGTCGGGTACAAAACGAAACTGCTGCAACAAGTCGTGCGCACGATCGTCATGCAAGTCCACGCCCTGCACAAGGAACGTCCATTTCTTCTGGGTAAACGGCGGCAAGCTTCGGCGCGCCAGGGGGCCGTGTTTAAGACTCCACCCCTTGGCACCGTGCACGATCAGGCGCGACTCCACATTGTCGCGGCCAGCCATCTCCACCAGATCCTTGCGTCCTAAAAAGGCCTGAAAACCGGGGATGGCCTGGCGGATCAGCAACGGCTTTTTGTGCCAATGGGTTTTCATGAAACGCTCGGGCGAGAGACCGCCCAGCAAGGTCAAAGGCTGCTGGATATCCATACGTGTGCTTTCATGAGCAAGACAAACTGCGACAATTGTCGTATGGAAATCAAATCACCTTGCGTGGTCGCACTGACCTGGACCCTGATGGACACCTTGGGCGAGACCCTGGATGTGCTCGACGAACCCGTGGAATTTCTGGTCGGCGGCGCCGACCTGTTGCCCAAAATCGAAGAAGCCCTGCAGGGCCATGCCGCAGGTGCCAAGCTCGACCTGCACCTGGAACCCGAAGACGCCTTTGGTGACTTCAACGACCAGCTTATTTTTCTGGAACCGCGCTCGCTGTTCCCCGCCGAAGTCGAAGAAGGCCTGACCATCGAAGGTACCGCCCTGCCCCAAGGCTGCAACCCCGACGCCCCACGCAATGTGCTCTACACCATTGCCCAGCTCTACCCGGATCATGTGGTGCTGGACGGCAACCACCCGTTGGCAGGCATTGCGCTACGCCTTCGCATCCAAGTCGCCACCGTACGCGAAGCCTCTGTGGACGAAGTGGGCCGTGGCACTTGCGGCACCGGTTTCTTCAAAATTGAGGTGGGTGAGGAATCGTCTTCAGACGGTCACATCCTGCACTGATTCTTTTTTTGCAGATGAGGTTTGGGGCGGGTGTGCGCCGGGCGCCGATTTCTGTGTACCCACAGCATGAGGCGAACGGCGCACACCCGCCCCAAACCGGAGCCCAAAAGCAAGAATCACTGCTTGCCAGTTGAACCGTAACCGCCAGCGCCACGTTCGGTCACATCACCAAACTCTTGCACCACATTGAACCGAGCCTGCACCACTGGCACGATCACCATTTGGGCAATGCGCTCCATCGGCTCGATGGTGAAGGCCACATCGCTGCGGTTCCAGCAGCTGACCATCATCTGGCCTTGGTAATCACTGTCAATCAAGCCCACCAGGTTACCCAACACGATCCCATGCTTATGGCCCAGGCCTGAACGCGGCAGCAGCATGGCGGCGTGGCCAGGGTCATTCAGGTGAATCGCAATCCCTGTGGGCACCAGCTGCCAGGCATTAGGCGCCAAAGTCAGGGGGGCATCCAGACAAGCACGCAAATCCAGACCGGCGCTGCCAGGCGTGGCATATTGGGGCAATTGGTCGCGCATACGTGCGTCCAAAATTTTGACGTCGAGTTCCATTTTTCTCAGGCTTTCAGCGCGCCCAGTCGGCGGGCAATATCTTCAATGAGTTGAGTGGCCAGTACCTGTTTGCTGGCATGAGGCAATTCGCGAGCGCCTTGCGCATCCACCAAGAGCAAGGCGTTGTCGTCCTGGCCAAACGTAGCCGGGCCGATGTTGCCCACCAGCAGCGGCAAGCCTTTGCGCTCGCGTTTGGCGGTGGCATGCGCAAGCAAGTCGTGGCTTTCGGCGGCAAAGCCCACGCAAAACAGCTCCCCCGCCTGCGCACGCGGAGATTTCGCCACCGTGGCCAGAATGTCCGGGTTCTCCACAAAGCCCAGCTGGGGCGTCTGGCCCGAGCCGTCTTTCTTGATCTTTTGATCGGCCGAAGTGGCTGGACGCCAGTCGGCCACGGCTGCGGTCGAAATGAAGACCTGGGCAGCGCCAACGTTCTGCTCGACCGCCTGCAGCATGTCTTGCGCCGAGCGCACATCCACACGGCGCACGCCTCGGGGCGTGGGCAGGCTCACCGGCCCGGCCACCAGCGTGACATGGGCGCCGGCCATGTGGGCGGCGCGGGCAATCGCAAAGCCCATTTTGCCGCTGGAGAGGTTGGTGATGCCGCGCACCGGGTCAATGGCTTCGTAGGTCGGCCCGGCGGTGACCAGCAACTGCCGGCCTGCCAACACTTTGGGTGTGAAGAACGCTTCCAGGTCCTCCAGAATCTCGTCGGCTTCGAGCATGCGCCCATCACCCGTTTCGCCGCAAGCCTGGTCGCCCTGCCCGACATCGAGCACATGCACGCCGTCAACGCGCAGCTGGGCCACATTGCGCTGCGTGGCCGGGTTGGCCCACATTTCGCGATTCATGGCCGGCGCAACGATCAAGGGAACCTGGTCAATGGGGCGCGCCAGGCACATCAGGCTGAGCAGATCGTCTGCACGTCCGTGTAGCAGCTTGGCCATGAAATCCGCACTTGCCGGCGCCACCACAATCGCATCCGCCTCACGGCTCAAGTTGATGTGGGCCATGTTGTTGCCCTCACGCGCGTCCCACTGCGAGGTGTAGACCGGTCGGCCCGACAAGGCCTGCAGGGTGACCGCGGTCATGAAATGCTCGGCCGCCTCGGTCATCACCACCTGCACCGACACGCCGGCTTTGACCAGGGCGCGGCACAACTCGGCCGATTTGTAAGCAGCAATGCCGCCCGACAAGCCCAAAACAATGTGTTTTCCCGCCAATGTGCTCATGCGTGGGAATGTAGCAGACCTGACTGTCTATAATCACGATTTCCACCTACCGGGAGCGCAAGACTCCCGTTCTGGACATGACCAAATTCGTCTTCGTCACTGGCGGCGTGGTGTCTTCCCTGGGCAAGGGCATCGCTTCCGCATCCTTGGCCGCGATCCTTGAATCGCGCGGCCTCAAAGTCACCCTCATCAAGCTCGACCCGTACCTCAACGTCGACCCCGGCACCATGAGCCCGTTCCAGCACGGCGAGGTGTTCGTCACCGATGACGGCGCCGAGACCGATCTGGACCTGGGCCACTATGAGCGCTTCATCAACACACGGATGAAGAAGGCCAACAACTTCACCACCGGCCAGATCTACAAGAGCGTGCTCGAAAAGGAGCGCCGCGGCGACTACCTCGGTAAGACCGTGCAAGTCATCCCGCACGTCACCAATGAAATCCAGGACTTCGTCAAGCG
>JALRIL010000203.1 GCA_023255445.1 Limnohabitans sp.
CGGCCATCCAACGTTTCTCGACCAGCAAGGCAATGTCATTTCGGGCTTGCTTGTCCTGGCTGTCCGCCATCTCGATGAGCCGGTGAGAGGCTTCGCTCATTAAGGAGCGGTCCACGCCACCCCACAACCTCCAGCTGACCCCGACGCCCACAACCCAATTGGCCTGGTCCGAGGAGCGCAGTTGGCGTTGGCCAAAGGCGAACACCGCAGGCTTCTTCTGAGACTCTTCCAGCGCATGAATTTGCTCGGCTTCACGCTTCTTGGCAGCCACCTTGGCCAATCCCGGGTGACGTTCCAGGGCCGCGTCAGTGAAGTAGCCGAGCGGCTCGATCGGCGAACTGATCACGAACAGCGGGCTCATCGGTTGAATCCGCTCAGCGTTGCGAAGGGTTCTGGCCAACGCCGTCGACGCCAACTCAGCGTCATCCCGGGCCTTCAGGGCGTTACGCTTGGCATCCTCCATCGCTGCGCGAGCCTGGAGTCGCTCGACCTGTGCGACAAGGCCTGCTTCCAGCATTCGCTGCGTGGCGGCGTCATGCTCCAGGACGGTCCGGTAGGCCACTTCACGCAATCCGGCGGCGCGTTCAGCCAGTTGGGCGCCGAAGTAGCGCTGCACGAACTCATTGAACACTTCCTGTTGTACCTGGCGGCCGTCTGCCCGGGCCTCTTCGGTTTTGGCTTGCAAGGCCTGTTTGATTGCCGTGGTGGCGCCACCGGTGTAGATCGGCAATATGGCCGAGACGGATGAGGTATTGCCACTGCGCTGCGTGCTCAGATCGAGGCTGTTCGGAAGTGGCGGCAAGTGTGCCAAACCGGTAGCCAGCGGCGCCGGCAACGCTGCAATCGACGAACCGATCGTGTGCGTCAGGGGGGTCAGATCAATGCCCTGTACGGCGCCCTGGAAGCGGAAAGCCGCAGCTCCTGCGGTCACCACGGGACCACCCAGATGCCGAGTGGCCTGCTCTTTTAATTGTGCGCTCTCAACAGAAAAGCGAGTCATTGCCAGGCGATCTGAATTGGCTTGCAGTCGATGGGCGGCTTCTTCGAAGTTGAGAGCTTCGGCATGTGTCAGCGTGGGAAGGCAAGCTGCCACCCCCATCAAGGCACTGAGTGTCAGCCTGGCAAGCAATCGATTTTGTTGATTCAACATGGCATTCTATAGTTCGGTACCAATCGGTACCATAATCAGAATTCTACGCCGATTTTCGGTACTGTCAAGTACCGAGCATGAGATACTCGAACCATGAGCCGACCACAGATCCCTGACGATGAACACCGCACCCGGTTGCTGGAGGGAATGGCACGCGCGGTCACTGCTCACGGGTACGCGCAACTCACGACTTCAGACATCGTTCGCGAGGCGAATGTGTCCAAGAGGACCTTCTACCAATACTTCAAGGACAAGACCGACTGCCTGATCGCGCTGTTCAACCACTCTGCGCAAAAGATCGAGGCCACGCTGCGTGCCAGCATCGATCCCAAGCGAGATTGGAGTTCGCAGATTGATCTGACCATCAGGCTCTATCTGGAGACCTTGGCCGCCAATCCCCTGCTACTGCGCGCGTTGTTTGTGGAGATCCTTGCGCTTGGACCTGCTGGGCTGGTCGCCAGGCGCTTGGCAATGGAAAGACTAGCGGGGGTACTTCTGGCGGCCGCCGCCAACCATCGCTCAACTCCGATCCCGCAATGGCTGGCCACTGGGCTGATTGGTGGAATCAACGAAATGGTGCTGCAGCACATCGAGCAAGACCAGATTGCCCATTTGCCCCGATTGAGCAACCAAGCCGCCGCATTCATGAAAAACGCACTCCAAACCCGTGTGATGGAACCGACCTAGCGCGTCGATGGTCAGTCTGCAGGCGTCCATCGACACGCTTTCTCCATTTGAAGGCATCTGAAAATTTCAGGCTGAACCGCGGCCCGCGTGCGTCGGTGGCTCAACCAACGGAATCCGCTTTCGTTGAAGTGAATGCCTTCAAGGCCTTGTCGGTCTGAAGCTTTGTTTGCTCGATCAGATACTCCAGAAAAACCCGTGTCCGGTCGGGAATGAACTTACGGCTCGGCAATGCCGCATACAAGGCCAGCCGCCCTGTGATCCAGGGCGAGAGCACCCGAACCAAAGTGCCTTGTGAGAGGTAAGGTGCCGCGATATCCAAGGGCAAAGACATGATGCCGGCGCCATCGAGCGCAGCGCGCAACAGCGTGTCCATATGGTTGGACAACAAAACAGGCTGAACTTCCACATCCTGCCATTGTTCTTCTCGTTGAGGACTCCACAAACGCCAAATGCGTGGTCGGGTTTGGGGCGATTTCAATCTCAGGCAATCATGGTGCGCCAGCTCCTCTGGCCTGCGTGGCTCCCCCCGGCGCTGCAGGTAAGCCGGCGAAGCGACCAGGAAAGCTTCTGACTCGATGACCTTGCGCGCCACGATGTCAGCGTCGAAGTTGTCATCGGTGCCGAGCAAGGTGATGTCGAAGTCCTCAATGGCTTGCTCGGTCACGGGCGACACATGCAGCTCGATCCGCACCGCAGGGTACTGGCTGCGAAAGCGGCCCAGCAAAGGCGCGAGAACATAGGTGGCCAGCACGGGAGGCGCTTGGATTCGCAGCACGCCGGCCATCTCGGTGGTGTGCGAACTCGCCATCGCATCGGCTTCATCGATGTCCTGCAGGATGTGGCGTATGCGGCTGAGGTATTGCTGGCCAGCCTCGGTGAGTGAGAGGCGCCGAGTGGAGCGCTGCAACAGCCTCGTGCCCAGGTGTTCTTCCAGGTCGGCCACGAGCCGGGTGACCACGGGGGCCGACATGTCCAGCGCCCGCGCTGCAGCGGCAAAGCCGCCCTCGTCCACCACGCTCTCAAAAACACGCATCGACTGCAGTCGGTCCATCTAGCGCTCCTTGCAGGCTCTTCAAGAGTCATCATTATTTCTCTTTTAGAAATGACCCAATGTTTTATTGGCTGTTTTTCCCTCGAAAGAGAAATTTTAAAGTTCATCCCATCGATGCAGCGCTTTCCACACGAAGGTCCATCGACCCGGCCAGAAGCTCTGTCATGTTGACAGAACGGCCGTTTCTTGAAACCGAAAGGAAACCGATCATGAACCGCTACACCCTCTCCGCCCTGACCCTTGCCGTGGCAGCCCTGTCCGCTGGCCATGCCTTGGCCTTTGATGCTTCGGCCCCCAAAACCCGCGAACAGGTCAAGGCTGAATTGGCCGAAGCCATCCGCACCGGCGACATCGTGGTCAATGGTGAAACTGGCCAAAAAGCCAATGAACTTTTCCCCGGCCTGTACCCGACCAAACCGGTAGCCCAAGGCAAGACCCGCGAGCAGGTCAAAGCCGAGCTGGCCGAAGCCATCCGCACCGGCGACATCGTGGTCAACGGCGAAACCAGCCAAAAAGCCAATGAACTTTTCCCCGGCCGCTACCCGGCCAAACCGGTGGCACAGGGCAAGACCCGCGAGCAGGTCAAGACCGAACTGGCCGAGGCGGTTCGCACGGGCCAGATGCCGCTGGTCAGCACTTACTGAACGGACCCGTTTGACTGGACCGCATGACTTCGGTGTGAATGCACGCAGTCCACGCCGGGGTCATTGAAATCAGTGAATTCGGCGCTCAGCGCCGCGTTCACTGGAGCCGGGCAAGCCGCATAGATGGTTCGGGATGATGCTAGATCGCTGAGATGCAGCCACATGGCCATGTCGTGCTGGGCGCGCCGATGCACGAGTTCGGCCTGCCTGCATACCTGCTTTGGCATCTCCGGGGAAATCTAGGACTTTTGCAGGTCCGCTGATTTGCGGCCGAACGCCTGTTCTGAACTTCGCTATTAACCAGGAGCGGAAGTTCATTGTGGGTTCGTCGACGACCGCATCGGGTCGGTTCCTGGCATTGGATG